>JAJUHR010000453.1 GCA_029267795.1 Planctomycetota bacterium | reverse complement strand
TGGTTTTTTTGAACGCCCGGGTGATCTCGGCTTCGTCCCGCTCGCTGACCCAGATCAGGGCCAGGTCTACGTTGCCGGTCCGGATCGCTTCCTGAGCAGCCCGAACTACCGGGCCGTCCATGCCATCGCAGTGGGCCCAGCCGGTGCGTGACACCCCCAGCCATACGACCTGCAGACAGACCGCAAAGACGACCCGTGACGATTTCGCAAGCTTCAACGCCATGGTCGGCCTCCTTTCTGCCTGTTTCTGTCGGCCGAGGACGCGGACTGTCTCGAGTCGAAAAAGAATAAACCTGAAGGGCGGAGCTAGAGTCCTTAGAGGTACTCCTAAAGACTCTGGACAGTCGGAGCCGCTGGCCTAATTATTGCAAGGGTTGTGAACCCCACCGACTCGAATCGCGCGGCTTTAGTCCCCGGCCAGCGCCGCCTGCGCCGCCGCCAGGCGCGCGATCGGCACTCGAAACGGCGAGCAGCTGACGTAATCCAGCCCGACCCGGTGGCAGAACCGGATCGATGCCGGGTCGCCCCCGTGCTCCCCGCAGATCCCGCACTTGAGATCGGCGTTGACGCCACGCCCCTTGTTGACCGCCATCTCGACCAGCTGCCCCACGCCGGTGACGTCCAGCGATTGGAACGGGTCGCGCGGCAGCAGCTCCTTCGAAAGATAGTCCGGCAAAAACGTGTTGACGTCGTCCCGGCTGAAGCCGAACGTCATCTGCGTCAGGTCGTTGGTGCCGAAGCTGAAGAAATCGGCGTGGCTGCTGATCTGATCAGCCGTGAGCGCCGCCCGCGGGGTCTCGATCATCGTCCCCACGGGGATGTCGAGCCTGCCGGTGAACCGCTTGGCCTGCTTGACCTGCTCGATGGTCTGCAGCGTCTGTTCCCGCAGCAGCGCCAGTTCTTTATCCGTGCCGACCAGCGGGATCATGATCTCCGGCCGGGCGTCGATCTTCTTGGCCTTGCACACGAGCATCGCCTCGACGATCGCGGTGACCTGCATCTGCAGGATCTCCGGGTAGGTGACCAGCAGGCGGCAGCCGCGGTGGCCGAGCATCGGGTTGGCCTCGTGCAGCTGCTGCACACGGGCCTTGACCTTCGAGGGGCTGATGCCCAGGCTCTTGGCGACCACGCTCTGGCTCTCGGTGTCCTGCGGCAGGAACTCGTGCAGCGGCGGGTCGATCAGCCGGACCGTCACCGGCAGCCCCTTCATCGCCGTGAAAATCCCGATGAAGTCGTCGCGCTGGTACGGCAGCAACTTCGCCAGCGCCGCCCGCCGGGCCTCCGTATCCTCCGCCAGGATCATCTCCCGCATCGCCAGGATGCGTTCGCCCTCAAAGAACATGTGCTCGGTTCGGCACAGGCCGATGCCCTCGGCCCCGAACTCCCGGGCCCGCTGCGCATCGCCCGGCGTGTCGGCGTTGGTCCGGACCTTCAGCGTCCGGTGCTTGTCCGCCCAGCGCATCACCGTCGCGAAATCGCCCGAGAGCTTGGGCACCTGCGTCGCCACTTCTCCGAGCATCACCTCCCCGGTCGAGCCGTCGATCGACAGCGTGTCCCGATGCGTGTACGTCTTACCCTTGACGGTGATCTTGCGGGCTTTCTCGTCGATGTGGATCTCCCC
>JAJUHR010000295.1 GCA_029267795.1 Planctomycetota bacterium | reverse complement strand
GGGCAGGTCATCGACCTGCCTCTTGTAGGGCGGGGCTTTGCCCCGCCAATGATTTAGCCCGCCGTGAACACACGGCGGGCCCATCGTTGGGTGCCCGGTGCCACACAGCAGGCCGAGCCGAAGGCGAGGCTGCTGTGTGCATGAGAGTCCCGGCGGGCGCCTGGGGCTAAGCGCCGGGTGGCTGGGGCTAAGCACAGCGTGCCCCAGATTCGTAGGGCGGGCCTTTGGCCCGCCGAACCCATCTTTTTCGTAGGCCGCGCTGGGCGCACCTTCTTTGGAGGGTGGGTCAATCGCAGCGGGACCCACCGCTCAAAACGAGAACACCAGCCCGCTATAGACCATCAAGCCGTCGTACCCCGGGTTCTTGATCTCCCCGTGCATCGCCGCATTGGAGATGTGCTGCCACCGCGCCCCAGCCATGAGCCGGGAGCCCGGCGCGAACAGCCAAGTGACGCCGCAGCCGAATTGCGGGCTGAAGTTGAATCGCGTCCCCTCAGGCGGGACCTCGTTGCTGCCTTGCAGGATCCCGGCGCCGCCCTCGACGTACACCGACAACGGCTCCTCGTCGATCAAATGCCAGCGGATCAGCAGGTCCAACCCGCCCATATCCGCGTTGTTGCCGAACCCCTCGGACGCGTTGAAGTGATGCCCCGCAGCTTCAAGGTTGATCGACACGCCGTCCAACGCGTAATACCCAAACCCAAGATGGCCCGAATAAATCTCGCCGGCCCGGTTGAAGAGCGTTACCGAACCGTACGTCTGGAAGGTCCACGTGCCCTGAAGCAGATCCGAAGCCGTTGACTTAGCGATGCATTGGTCTTGCGACCCTTCCCACGCTTCAAACATGGTTGGGTCTGCCTCCGCCTCGAAAGGGGTTTGGCCGGACTCATCAGCCTGAGCGCCTTTCGCAGCTAGACCCACACCACACGCGAGGAAACACCACGCCGCGAAAACACAAAGACCAGAGCTATTAAAAAAATCGAAACCGCGGCGCACTTCAGGGCTCTTTCAACCGAACCAGCTTTTTTTCAGCAGGAAGGAGCAAATCGAGCAAGCAGCATATATTAAACCAAAAACATCATAATGGCCTCCTCAACTGAAGCAACCCTACATACTCAAGGTCACCAAACAAAGAGTTTTTTCCGAAGGCTGGATTGTCGAATGTCCGAGCTGGTTATACGTCGATTGAGCCCAAAGCTGTATGAACAGCTTCGATTCTTGATCGCTGTCGCAGAGCAGCAACATCGATTTAACCCTGCCCGCATTGTCGTCGATAAAAAACAACAGCATGTCGTTCTCAATCAACAAGCAAACTCGCGTCAATAGTTCCAAACCTACCTGTCCGCACGATGGCGGTTCGGCGCCACCCCGCACGGAACAGGTGGAGCATCTGCTGCACGAGCTGGCCAATGGGTTGGATGGGGCCCTGCGCCATATCGGTTTGGCGATTTCCGACCTCCAATCGACGCCGATCGCCCCTCGATCGGACGCGATCGAGCCCCAATCGCGGGCTTGCCTGCGACACCTGGAGGTCGCGGAACAGGCGATGAGACAAATGGCTTGCGAGATCGGCCGGTGGCGGCGAGCGGCTTCGGCCCAGGGGGACACCGGCGACCCTCCACGAACGCTGCAAGAGGTGGTGCAGGCCGTCCTTAGACTGCTCAAGCCCGAAGCGGATAAGCTGGCGGTCCAGGTCGTGGTGGACCTGTCCGACGCCGTGGCGGGCCTGCCCGCGGGCCCGACCTATCGGGTGATCTTCAACGCGATTCGCAACGCGATCGACGCCATTTCGGAGTCGATCGCCAGCCCGTCGTCGCGTATCGACCGTCACCGCGTTGAGGTGGTGGGGCGGCTTGAGGGTGATCAAGTCGTGTTGCAGTTCCACGACACGGGGTCGGGGGTGCACCCGGCGTTGCTCGACGAGCGCGGGGGAGTGAGGTTCGGGGTGTCGACCAAGGCCGGGGCGGACAGCGGGCGGGGCATCGGCCTGTTGGTTTGCCGGGAGGTCGCCCTGGAGCTGCGTGGCAGCATCGAGCTGGCCAACCGCAGCCCGCAGGGCGCCACGTTCACCTTTCGGTTTCCTCTGAGCGGCGTTATCGGGCCATCGTGGCACCGCGGCGGTCGGGTGGGGACGCGGGGGTAAAGCATGGCGGCGGGCCCCCGGATCCTGATCGTTGATGACGACCCGATCGTCGCCGACAGCCTCGGTGAATTCCTCGAGCGTGAGGGGCACCCCACGCTGACCGCGGCCGGCGGTGAGGAAGCCGTGGCGATGCTCGATGCCGGTCCCGTGGCCCGGGGTGCGGCCGAGCCGGGCCCGATCGGTGTGGTGATCACCGACCTGAACATGCCGCGGTGCGACGGCATCACGCTGCTGAAAACGATCCGCAAGAAGCATCCCTCCGTGGCGGTGATCGTGATCACCGGGTTTGGCAAGATCGAGACGGCGGTCGAGGCCATCCGCGCCGGCGCGGTGGATTACCTGACCAAGCCCATCGTGGACGACGAGCTGCGGATCGCGGTCGGCAAGGCGATGCAGCAGCACACGCTGCTGGCGGAGAACCAGTCGCTGCGGGATCAGCTGACCCAGCGGTTTGGGCTGGGCAACATCGTCGGGGCCGACTACCGGATGCAGAAGGTGTACGAGCTGATCGAGGCCGTGGCCGAGAGCAAGACCACGGTGCTGATCGAGGGGGAGAGCGGCACCGGCAAGTCGATGGTGGCGCACGCGATCCATGCGCTGAGCCCCCGGCGGGCTGGCCCGTTCGTCACGTTTTCCTGCGGGGCGATCCCGGAGACGCTGCTGGAAAGCGAGTTGTTCGGCCACGTCCGCGGCGCCTTCACCGGCGCCGACCGGGATAAGCCGGGCAAGTGCCTGGCGGCCAACGGGGGGACCCTGTTTATCGACGAGATCAACAGCGCTACGCCGGCCCTGCAGTTGAAGCTGTTGCGGGTGCTGCAGGAGCGTAAGTTCGAGCCGGTGGGCTCGACGCAGACGGTGACCGTCGACGTGCGGTTCGTGCTGGCGACGAACCGTCCGTTGGCGGAGCTGGTCGCGGCGGGCAAGTTCCGCGAGGACCTGTATTACCGGGTGAACGTGGTGAACATTCATCTGCCGCCGCTGCGCCAACGCCCCGGCGACATCCCGCTGCTGGTGGATTGTTTCTTGGCCAAATATGGGGGTGAGCTGGGCAAGGAGCGGCG
>JAJUHR010000133.1 GCA_029267795.1 Planctomycetota bacterium | reverse complement strand
GCCCTCCTGGCCCTGCAAGGCTGCGCCGGTGTGCAAAACCCCGCGGAACGCCGCGCCCAACAGCACCTGCAGAGCGGCCGGCAATACCTCACCGAGGGGCTGATGGACTCGGCCTTGGCGGCATTCGGCCTCGCCTTGGAAGAGAACCCCAAGCTGGTCGAGGCCCACATGGGCATGGGCGAGATCTACCGCCAACGTGGCCAATACGACTTGGCGGAAAACGCCTATTCCAAGGCGGCCCAGTTCGAGCCGGACAACTTCGATGCCCATTATTACAGCGGCCTGATGCAGCAGTTGCTCGGCATGGTCCGCAACGCCGTCAACAGCTACCTGCGGGCCCTGGCCATCGACCCGAACAGCTTCGACGCCAATCAAAGCCTCGCCAGCGCCTACCTCCAGCTGGCCCGCCCCGCCGACGCTTTGCCTTACGCGCTCCGGGCCACCGAACTTAAAGCCGACAGCCAGCCCGCCTGGGCCAACCTCGCCGCCACCTACAGCCTCTTGAACCGCCACGACGAAGCGGTCGAAGCCTACCGGCAAGCCCTGGAACTCGGCGAAGCCGCTGAACCCCTGCTTTTAGGCCTGGCCGAAGCCCACGTCCGACTGACCCATTACGAGCGGGCGATCAACGTCCTGCAGTCCCTGGTCCGCATGAAGCCCAGCAGCACCGCCTACGAACGCATGGGCTACGCTCAGTTCAAGCTCCGGCTGTTCGACCAGGCCCTGGCCAGCTACCGCACCGCCATGTCGATCGACAGCCGGGACCCCGCCGTGCTCAACGGCCTGGGCGTGTGCCTGATGACCCTGTACATCCAATCAGGCCGGACCGACGCCGCCCAGCGGACCGAGGCCCTCGACGCCTGGCGCCGCAGCATCCAGATCAGGCCCAATCAGCCCCGAATCGTTGACTTGATGATCCGTTACCAGCGGCTATAAACATCCAACAAGGATGCACGCCCCCCTCCCTCTCGCACAGGGTGCCACACAGCAGGCCGAGCCCAAGGCGAGGCTGCTATGTGTAGAAAAACGAATAGGTCGATGCAATGGGGACTCCGGTAGAGCCTCTAAGGATGCATATCCCCCTCTCTCAGCGTGACCGACACCCTAGGCCCCAACGTCACGCCCGCACGGCCCGGCAGACCCCAAACCCACCCCTTCGGCCCGTTCTTATCTCGATCTTTCTGGCCATCGCAGCGCTGGCCTCCGCCCCCGCCAAGACGTCTTGGGCCAGCGGCCAATCCGACACCAACCACCCGCAGGAAAAACAAACCTCGGCACAGACCTCGGCGCCGCTCCCCGCTTGGCCCGCCCCCACCCCCGAAGACCACGCCCGGGCCATGCGCGAATCCAAAGCCCTCGCAGAGCAAGCCCGCGCCGCCGTCGGCAACACGATGCGGGAGCTGGAAACCCAGTACTTCCTTTTCTCCACCGACCTGCCCCAGGACGAAGCCATGATGTGGGCCGGCCTGCTCGACCGGATGTACGCGCGGCTCAGCGACCTGTTCGGCGTCGAAAAGGGCGCCAACATCTGGTTGGGAAAAGCGACCGTCTTCGTGTTCTCCAAGCCGGGGGATTACTACGCCTTCGAATCCGCCGTGTTTGAGAGCGACCCCGCCGGCACAGCCGGGCGGTGCCACAACCGCAGCGACGGGATGGTCGTCATCGCGTTCTACCGGCAGAAGCAAGACATGGACTTCGCCACGCTCCTGGTGCACGAATCGGTCCACGGCTTCCTGCACCGGTACCGCTCCCCGATCCACATCCCCTCCTGGGCCAACGAAGGCCTGGCCGACACCATCGCCGCGGAACTGGTCCCCAAGAGCAGTTGGGTCCCCAACGAACAAAAACGCGCCAAAACCCAACTGCGGCAGCGCGGCAATCTCGGCGGTGACTTCTTCACCACCGAACACATCGACGCCTGGCAATATGGCGTCGCCTCCAGCCTCTGCTCCTTCATGATCCGCGAGAACAAAAAGGGCTACGTCGCCTTTATCAACGGGATCAAAGACGGCTTGGGGTGGGAAGAAAGCCTTAGGAAAAACTACAACACCGACGCCCCAACCCTGGTCAGCGCCTTCGGCCGTTCGATCGGGATCAAAGCCCTCACCCCTTAACAACCAGCTACCCCCTAAGCGGGGTTGCCACCCAGCACAGGGCGCCACACAGCACGCCGAGCTGAAAGCGAGGCTGCTGTGTGCGGAAAAAACAACACGCGGATGAAAATGAGGATTCTGCTTGGTTAGAGCTACTAAGTACCAGCCCCCTCAACGCAAACCCATCATCGGACTCGTCGGCGGGATCGGGTCCGGCAAGAGCCTCGTCGCCCGGCAGCTAGCCAGCCTGGGCTGTGGCGTGATCGACGCGGACCAACTGGCACGGGCCGCCCTGGAGCAGGACCCCGCCACCCGCGCCAAACTCGTCCAATGGTGGGGCCCCAAAGCCCTCAAGCCTAACGGACAGGTCGACCGCGCCGCCGTCGGGCGGATCGTGTTCGACCAGCCCCTCCAACGCCGCCGGCTCGAAGACCTGTTGCACCCCTTGGTCCACGCCGGTCGCCGACGCCTGCGGGCCCAGTTCCAGTCCGACCCGACCATCGTCGCCATCGTCGAAGACACCCCCTTGTTGATGGAAAAGGGACTTGACCGGGAATGCGACGTGATTATCTTCGTCTCCGCCCCAACCCCGCAGCGGCTGCAACGCCTAGCCCTCAGCCGCGGCTGGACAGCCGAAGAATTAGCCCGGCGGGAAAAAACCCAGTTGCCGCTTGACATCAAGGCCCGACGCGCCGATTATGTAATCGAGAACAGCGCAGGCGAGGACGAATGCCTCCGCCATGTCCGCCGAGTTCTTTCCCAGATCCTCCAAGACCACCCCTGACTTAGCAGAGCTTGCACCGTGCGAAGTTAGACTCTTGGAAGCAATGGGCGAAGTCGATCCGTGCTGGTCTGCAAGTTTCCATCTGGCAAAACAAGGCGCCGCTGACCGCAGCTCACATACCTCCCAAGACTGACAAACCGTTTGTCCTCGCCACTGACCGCCGTTGGGTTCCATCGGCTTGACGCACACGGGCTCGAATCTACCGCGTAACCGTTTCCACCCCAGGATCATTCCGGGGATTATTCCGGGGGTTACTCCGGATCGTGCCTGAGCACCCGCAGGAGAGCCAGTCCATGGCCAAGACACAGATGTACCGTTCTTCCAAGACCAAGAAAACCCCGGAGCAGCCGGACGGCGCGCCCGAAGTGGGCGGGGAAACCACCGTGACCACCAGCGGACCCGTCCCTCCCACGCAAGCCCCCGCGCCCGCCAAGGCCCCCATCGCCACGCCCCCGCCCCCCCAGAGCGTCCAGAGCTCCGAAGAACAGCTCGACGCCGAAACTCAGCAGCGCTACGAGCAGGCCAAGAAGTCCGACCTGACCATCCGCGACCTGCAGACGATGTCCATCGACCAACTGCACGCCCTGGCCCGCGAGGAAGGCATCGAGAACTACGCCGGCCTGAAAAAGCAGGAACTCAACTTCCAAATCCTCCGCGCCCGCATCGCCAAGCAGGGCCTGATGTACGGCGAAGGCGTGCTCGAAATCCTCCCCGACGGCTTCGGCTTCCTCCGCAGCCCCGAATACTCCTACCTGGCCTGCCCGGACGACATCTACGTCAGCCCCAGCCAGATCCGCCGCTTCGGCCTCAAGGTCGGCCACATCGTCCAGGGCACCATCCGCCCCCCGAAGGAAAGCGAGCGGTACTTCGCCCTCTTACGCGTCGACGCCGTCAACGGCCACCCGCCCGATGCCCTCAACGACGTCACCAACTTCGAGGACCTGACCCCCCTTCACCCCAAGGATCGGCTGATCCTCGAAACCACGCCCGACAACATTGAGATGCGCATCATGGACCTGGTCACCCCGGTCGGCCGCGGCCAACGCGGGCTGATCGTCGCCCCCCCACGCACCGGCAAGACCGTCCTGCTCCAGAAGATCGCCAACTCCATCATCACCAACTACCCCGACATGAAGGTGATCGTCCTGCTCATCGACGAGCGGCCGGAAGAAGTCACCGACTTCCGCAACAACACCCCCCGCACCGTCGAGGTCGTCGCCAGCACCTTCGACGAAACCTCCGCCCGACACGTGCAAGTCTGCGACATGGTCATCGAAAAAGCCCGACGCATGGTCGAGTTCGGCGACCACGTCGTGATCCTGCTCGACTCCATCACCCGCATGGCCCGCGCCTACAACACCGAGATGCCCCACTCGGGCAAGATCCTCACCGGCGGCCTCGACTCCAACGCCCTGCAACGCCCCAAGAAGTTCTTCGGCTCCGCCCGCGCCATCGAGCACGGCGGCAGCCTCACCATCCTCGCCACCGCCCTGGTCGACACCGGCTCCAAGATGGACGACATCATCTTCGAAGAGTTCAAGGGCACCGGCAACAGCGAACTGCACCTCGACCGCCGCCTCGTCGAAAAACGCGTCTGGCCCGCCATCGACATCGCCGCTTCCGGCACCCGCCGCGAGGAGCTGCTGATGGACAAAAAAGAGCTCGAACTGGTCTACCGCCTCCGCAAGGTCCTCAGCGACATGAACGTCGTCGAGGCCATGGAGCTGCTCAAGAGCCGCCTCATGAAGGTCAAGACCAACGCCGAGTTCCTCATGACCATGAACCTCGACTGACCCCCCCCTCCGACCCCTCGTAGGACAGGCCTTCGACCTGCCTCTTGTAGGGCGGGGCTTTGCCCCGCCAATCACTTAGCCCCGGCTGCCAACCCGCGGTTTTCCCCTCTCCCCCGAGGGAGAGGCCGCGTGAGGGTGAGTCATCCGTTTTCTGCTCGCATGAATCCCCATAGAATCCGCTGTCGGGACTCCCAAAACCCGCGGTTGGACCCCCTCACCCTGTCCCCGGAAGAGCCATCTCGGTCACCAGCAAAAACTGGTTGCTTTTAGGCTCATAGGCAAACATCTCCGCGGTCGCGATCTTGAAACACCAGCCGTGCAACCGCACCGCCCCCACAGCCAGCCGCTGAGCCACCACGGGATAGCCGCGTAGATTTTCCAGCGCAAACAACACGTTCTCTTCCGCAGCCGCGGTCAGGCGCGCTTGGGGGTCTGTCAAATGGGCATAATTGCGTTCGATCAGCCCACGCACCGGCGCCGCCACCTCCAACCACGCACGCAGGTGCGGCAACCCGGCGATCTCCGCTCGCCCGTGTAAAAGCGCCTCCATGGCCCCGCACTGCGTGTGCCCGCACACCACGATGTCGCTCACCCCCAACACCGCTATAGCAAACTCGATCGCCGCCGCGGTGGAGTTCGCGCTCCCTGCCGCCGCGAAAGGCGCAACGATGTTCCCGACGTTTTTAACGACGAACAAATCGCCGGGCTTGCTGTGCGTCACCAGCTCCGCCAAAACACGCGAGTCCGAGCAGGTGATGAAGAGCGTGTGCGGCCGCTGGCCCTCACGCGCCAGCCTCTCGAACAACTCCTGATACCGCCCGAACTCCTCTCGCCGAAACCAGTGCACACCTTCGATCAGTCGCTGCATCACAACCTCGCTCAATCGTGCCCCCCTCGCAACCCTCGATCGAACTCTACACGCCGTTAAACCTACCCCAACCCGAGCCCGGAACAAGCAGCACGCGCCGCCCCTCCCCCGCAAAAACTCCCGCGCCCACAGCGAGATTGACTAAGGGTGCCACTTGCCGCTCGCCCGCCAGTGCACAACACGAACT
>JAJUHR010000250.1 GCA_029267795.1 Planctomycetota bacterium | reverse complement strand
TCGTGGTGTACGCGTCGCAGCCGAATTCGGCCGCGGCGGGCTGGGCGCGCTGGGGGTCGGAGTCCACCACCGCCACGAGGGTGGCGCCGGGGATCTGTCTGTAGACCCGCGCGTGGTGGGTGCCCATCCGGCCCACGCCGACCACCGCCACGGGCAGTGCCGAATCCGTCAGACTCATGCCCTTGATGTTACCGCGGCGGATGCGGTGGGGGCCAGGAGCGGGGCGACAGAGTGGCGAGTTTTTCGCCGACCTGTTTGAGCGGTGGCCAGCGGCGTATCTTTGCGGTGCGGCGCGTCCCGCGGCGTTGGCTCTGCTACTATCAGGCTGTATGGGAGACGTACCCGTCAAGATCGAGCCACTGAGCCGCCGGCCGGTGATCGGCGTGACGATGGGGGACCCGGCGGGGATCGGGCCGGAGGTCGTCGTCAAGGCCTTGGCCGACCCGGCGGTCCGCGCGCTGGGCCGGTTCGTCATCTACGGCATGAACGAGCTGCTGAGTTACGCGGCGGATATGGCGGAGATCGAGCCGTACTGGTGGCGTGTCCAGCACGACTCGCCCCGCACGCGGTTCGATCTGGTGCACGAGGTGGCGGTGCTCGATTACGACGAGTATTCGATGCTCGGTCAGGCGGTGCACCGGCCGTCGCGGCAGGGGGGGCAGGCGTCGCTGCGGTTCCTCGACGACGCGGTGGCTGACGCGCTGAAGCCCCAGGGCGAACCCGGGCGGATCGACGCGATCGTCACCGCCCCTGTGTGCAAGGAGTCCTGGCAGCTTGCCGGCTGCCGCTTCCCCGGGCACACGGAGTTTCTGGCCCACCGCACCCGCGCTCGCCGGGTGGTGATGATGTTCACCGCCCCCCGGCTGAATGTGGCGCTGGCCACGGTGCATCTGCCGCTGATGGAGGTGCGGAACCGCCTGACGATCGGGTGCGTGTTCGATCCGATCGACCTGGGGCACCGGGCGTGTGCGCAGATGGGGGTGCGCCAGCCACGGGTGGCGGTGTGCGGCCTGAACCCGCACGCATCGGAGAACGGGCTATTCGGTGACGAGGAGAGTCGCGTCATCGCCCCCGCGATCGAGATGGCCCGTCACGCCGGCATCGACGCCCACGGCCCGTTCCCCGCGGACACGGTTTTCCGCGACGCGGTCGAGGGCCAATACGACCTGGTGGTGGCGATGTACCACGACCAGGGCCTGATCCCGATCAAGCTGCTGGCGTTTGACGAGGCGGTAAACGTGACACTGGGTCTTCCGATCATCCGCACGAGCGTCGACCACGGCACGGCGTTCAACATCGTGGGCAAGAACCGGGCGAACCCCGGCAGCATGAAGGCGGCGATCGTCCAGGCGGTGCTGATGGCCCGCCAGGCGGCGCAGCAGGCCGTGCCCTTGCGTCAAGGTCAGCAAGGCGCGTGAGGCGTTTTTTGGCGGGGTAGGCGCTTCGGCGGCGGGGATTAAAGGGTTCAGGCGGCCCATCGCTGCCGGAGCACGTCCACGATTCCCAGGAAACCCAGCATCAGGCTGATCACGCCGTTGACGGTGAAAAACGCCCGGTCGAGCTGGTGGGTTTTCGGTCCCCAGACGAGCCAGTGCTCGTAGACCAGCAGGGCCCCGACCGCGGCGATGCCGAGGAGGAACCCTCCGCCGAGGGCGGGCGACAGGGCCGCGAAGGCCGCCAAAGATGCCCAGGAAGCGGCGTGTAGAGCCCGGCTGACCCACAGCGCCGGGCCAACGCCGAATCGCGACGGCAGCGAATACAGGCCGTACTGACGGTCAACCTCGACATCCTGCAGGGCATAGATGATGTCGAAACCCGCGACCCAGCAGACGACTGTCAGGGCGAGCAGGTAGGGTGCGGGCTCGGTCAGGTATTGAGGTTCCACCGCCAGTGCCGCGGCCAGGGGGCTCAGCGCTAGAGCTAGGCCCAGAACGAGGTGGCACAGGCTGGTGAATCGCTTGGTGAAGCTGTATGCGGTTAGCCATGCCAGCACCAGCGGCGACAGCAGGGCGGGGTACGGGTTGGAGCTGAGCCACCAGAACCCGCTGGCGGCGGCGACGAACAGGGCGGCGCACACGGTCGTGGCGGCGGCGACGAAGCTTGGGGTTAGCCGGCCGCTGGGGATCGCCCGGCCCGCGGTGCGGGGATTGGCCGCGTCGAACGCGGCGTCCGCGAGGCGATTGACCGACATCGCTACCGTGCGGGCTAGCACCATGCACAGCACGATCAGCCCCAGGGTCCAGGCGCCGGGCAACCGACCGGCGTGGTCCGCGGCCAGGAACGTGGCGAGCAGCGCAAACGGCATCGCGAACACGCTGTGGGCGAGCTTGATGTCCTGGGCCAGGAACCAGACGCGTGCGAGTGACCGTGAGGGGGTTGAAGTTGCGATCGTGTTCATACGCTGTTGGTTATGGAGGTCTTGGGGCAGCGTCGCCGGTGTTGCCTGGGGCGTTCTGGTCCGCGCCTTGAAAAGGCGTGTCCGGCGGCCCTAACGGGGCGGTTCGAGGTTGGGCGTGTCGGTCTTGGGTTCGTGGTCGTGCGGTTGGCCGGGCTGGTCCTCGCCCCAACGCAGCCGCAGCGGGTGCTCGACGCCCAGCAGGTCCAGCACGCGCGACGCCACGAAGTCCACCAAGTCGCTGATGCTGCGTGGGAGCATGTAAAACCCCGGGCTGGCGGGGCAGACGATCGCGCCCGCCTGGGTGGCCAGCAGCATGTTGCGGATGTCGATCAGGGTCAGCGGCATCTCGCGGTGCACGAGTATGAGCCGGCGGCGTTCCTTGAGCGTCACCGCGGCGGCGCGGTGCAGCAGGTTGTCCGCTGAGCCGTGCGCCACCGCGGAGAGCGTGTTGGACGAGCAGGGGATGATGGCCATGCCGTCGTGCTGGAACGAGCCGCTGGCGATCGCCGCCCCGACGTCGCGGTAGTGGTGCAGTCGGACGGCCGGTGGCATCGGGGGGGGCCCGGCTGGTGGGTCGGCCTCGTTCGGGAGCGGCAGCCCCGCCAGCGCATAAGGGTCGATCCGCTCCATCCCCAGCTCGTCATGGAGCAGGCGTTGACCCATGGGCGAGACGACCAAGTGCACCTGCATGCGCGCCGCCACCAGCAAACGGATCAACCGCTGGGCGTAGATGGCCCCGCTGGCCCCGCTGATCCCGATGATAAACCGGTTGGTAGGCATCTTGGCCGTCCGAAATAGCAGCGATTGATTTTATCGCAGAGCCCGCAGGACGCCTGGAAGGCGGGAAAGAGGCGGGCGGGGGCGGTCAGGGCTCTTCGTGCGCTGCGATCTTGGCTGGAGGTGGAGCGTACGGGTTGGGATCGACGCGCACGGTGACGTCCATGCCGTTGTCGCGCAGCTTGAACGCGAGCATCCGCAGCCGCTTGTTGTTGATCTTGACGATCGGGGAGAACCGGTACCCGTCGAGCGTCTTGGCGAACTGAGCGAGCCGGTCCTGGAGCTGTTGGTCTGCGGCGGTTTGGGTCAGGCCCTTGTTGACGAGGTTGGCGGGGACGGGGAGTTTGCCGGCCCGCATCTTCAGCAGCTTGAGCGTGGCTCGGCCGTCGCCGCCGATGGTCAGGTCGAACACGAAACTGACCACGGTCTGGAGTTGGTCCGTCTCGTACTTGAAGGCGAGAACGGGTTGGCCATCCTCGATGGCGAGCATGGGGTCCTTCACGCCTTGCGGCAGGCGCTGGTAGCGATTCTCCAGCCAGT
>JAJUHR010000358.1 GCA_029267795.1 Planctomycetota bacterium | reverse complement strand
GATGCGCCTGAGGATCGGGCCAAGGGACCCCGGGCCTACAAACCATGCGTGTGTTCTCGGCACACGCCGCAGCGAACAGACTCAGACCCGCTACCAAGAAATTACGACGCGACAGCGACATGCCCATCGCCTCCAATCCTCGATGTCATCGGGTGCACCCCGCCGCAGCACCTCATTAGTTTAACTTCGAGTTGGCATGTCCGCCAAGGACCAGATGGCACCCCGAAGATCAAAGATTTTCATCGGCCATCGACAGCTCACGGCTGAATTATCCGACCTGTGAGAGATGTGTAAGCCCCCTCTCGGATGGTTCACAGCGAGAGGTAAGGCCCGATAATATCGGCTTGCGTACAGGTCAGAAGCAGTATCGGCAAATCGATCCCTACGCCGCTCCCATTAGGACAGCGCCGAGGCGGGAGCAGCCACAGGCTGGTTCGCAGCAGGGGCCGCAGCTGGGTGCGGCGCGGGCTTGGCGTCGGGCAACCTGCGGGCAATCAGGATCATGTCGCGGCTGAGATCGTCCTTGCTCGGGTCGATCGCCAGGGCCCACCCCCCCGCCACCTGCACCTGCATCACCAGCTCGTGCCAGTGGTAACGGTGCTCAACAACATGGTCGCTGGCTTGAGACGGATCGCTGGGATCGAACCCCGGCGGGTAGGCCAGACGCCCGGACACGATGACGAGCAGACGGTTCGGCTGCAACACCCGGCGGGCCTCGCGGAGTAAGCCAACAGGGTTGGGGTGGCGCTCGACCACGTCCAAAAGCAGCAGCAGGTCGGTTTCGCCGTCGGCCAGGGGGATCGTACGCAGGTCGGTCTGGTGCGCGAACCGCGGCGGGCCTGCCGGGTATTGATGCCGGGCGGTGGCGGTGCACTGCCGGGCTAGGGCCAGACGCTGGGCGCTGGTGTCCATCGCCACGCAGGGCAAGCCCCGCATAGCCAGGATGTGCGCAGCCAGACCCGCGCCACAGCTGAGCACCGCTGCGCAGCGGGGAGCCCCCGTTTGTCGAACCACCTCCATCGTGGCACCGACGCGCGCGTCCACTCGGCGGCGAACCGCCGCATCCTGCGCATAGCGCGCCCAATCGGAGGACTCCAGGGTAACCGCCGCTGCATCGCCACCGAAAACCTCGGGAGCGTGAGGATCGCTCCGCTCCCGGTCCTCGCCGAACCACCGCCGGTTCCACAACAGCGGCGTGCCCGCATAACGCTGGCGAACCACGTCCAGGTCCGGCGCGAGCCGGTTAAACCCCCACTTCTCTTCGAACACCTTCAGGGAACGACGCACGCCGTCCGGGGTATCGGCCGTGGTCTTACGCGTCGCCCGCAACCCGTGATTGTGCAGGAACTCGATATCCGGCACAGCGATGCACGACCAGCCGCGCAAGCGCGCCCGCAAGCCGAAGTCGATCGTCTGCCCCCGGAGGAAGTTCTCGTCGTAGCCGTTCAGGTCGTCGAACACCGCCTTGCGACAGCAATAGAAGCAGCCCATGACGTGGTCGACTTCCATCGGGTGACGCACCGCGTACCGTTCCATTCCAGAGGCGATATGGGTGTACCCCTTAGGGTGCAAAATCCAATCCCCGTAGGCGTGGATCCGCATGTCCGGCCGCAGTTGCTTGGGGCCCACGACGCCGAGGCGTTGCGGCCCGCGGTCGAAGACCTGGCACAGGCGGGTCACCCACAGGGGCGTCAGGCACACCACGTCGCCGTCGAGCCGGGCGAGGATGTCCCCGCGGGCTTTACGGCTCATAACGTTGGCGGTCTTGGCCAGCACCCCGCAGTGGGGCGCCTCGATCAGTTCAAGAAACGGCCGACCGTTGGGCCAGGTCCGGTGACTCCAGGCCCGCAGCGTCTCCAGGCTGTCGTCCGTAGACCCATCGTCGAACACGATGACCTCGAACGGAGTGGGGTCGGCCGACAGGGTGTCGAGCAGCGACTGCAGCAATTCACCGATGAAATCTTTGTTGCCGTTGCGCGAGCTCTGCCGCCCGTTGTTGTAGTTCGGGATCAGGATCGAGACGCGGACTTGGGGGTTGGAATCCGTCATCGGGGGTGGGTTCCCATCCAAAAGGGCGTGCTCCAGGGCGGGACGCCGGACTAAGCCCCGGCGAATCAGCGGTCACGAGTCGTGGGTTAACCGCACGCGGCGCCGCGCAGGCCCTCTTCGAATAGCTGCGCGTACGGCTGGGCCCGGTGCTCCCAAGTCCAGGCCTCCCGGACCGTTCGGCGGGCGGCCATGCCCATCTGCCGCACCTGCTCGGGGTGTTCGCGCGACCAGTACAACCGGTCGGCGATCGCTTCCACCGTCGGTTCGATCAGGAAGCCATTGACCCCGTGCTGGATCAGCTGCTCGGCGATGCCCACCCGCGTCGAGATCAACGCGCAACCGCTGGCGGCGGCCTCCACCAGGGGCCCCTGCGACCCCTCGGTGGTGCTGGCG
>JAJUHR010000393.1 GCA_029267795.1 Planctomycetota bacterium | reverse complement strand
GCACGCGATCGAGCAAGCCGGCACGCAGATTCCCGTCCTGCAGGCCCCAAACATGAGCTTGGGCGTCAACCTGCTGTTCGCGCTGGCGGGGCAGGTGGCCAGACAGCTCGGCAGCGACTACGACATCGAGATCACCGAGGCCCACCACCGGTTCAAAAAGGACGCCCCCTCGGGCACCGCGTTGGGCCTGGCCAAGGCAATCTGCGCCGCCACGGGCCGGGACCCCGACCGCTCCCTCGTCCACGGCCGGCACGGCGACGACACCGCCCGCCCGCCCGGCCAAATCGGCATGCACGCCCTGCGCATGGGCGACGTGGTCGGCCGGCACACGGTCAGCTTCGCCACGCTCGGCGAAGAACTGCACCTGACCCACAACGCCACCAGCCGCGACGTCTTCGCCCACGGCGCTCTGCGCGCCGCCCGGTGGCTGGTCGGCAAACCCCCCGCGCGCTATTACATGAAGGACGTGCTGGGGCTATGACGGCCCCCCCCTCGCCCCACCCGGCTGGCCTACTCCCCCGGCGGCTATGATCTGGCATGACCGGCCTTTGGCAGGCTCAACACGAGGCCAACCGCAAGGCCGCCGAGCCCCTGGCGGTGCGGATGCGACCGCGAAACCTCCAGGAGTTCGTCGGGCAGGAACACTTCCTCGGCGAAGGGAAGCTGCTGCGGCGGATGCTCGCTGCGGACCGGCTCACGAGCGTGATCTTTTACGGCCCGCCCGGCGTGGGCAAAACCTCCCTCGCCGAGGTCATCGCCTTGCACACCCAGCGGCGATTCGAATCCGCCAGCGCCGCAGAAATCGGCGTCGCCGAGCTCCGCCGCGTGCTCGACACCGCCCGCCGCTCACTCGAAACCGACGGCGTCCGCACCATCTTCTTCCTCGACGAGATCCACCGCTTCAGCCGGGCCCAGCAGGACGTGCTGCTGGGGGACGTCGAACGCGGCGTCGTCACCCTCATCGGCGCCACAACGGAGAACCCGTTCTTCGCCGTCAACGCCCCGCTGGTCAGCCGCTCGCAAATCTTCCAATTCGAGCCCCTGACCGAGGAGCAAATCGCCACCCTCATCCGCCGGGCTATGCAAGACCCGGACCGCGGCTACGGCCGGCTGAACATCCAGGTCAGCGATGAGGCGATCGCCCATTGGGCCCGCGTCAGCGACGGCGACGCGCGGCGGGCGCTCGCCGCCCTGGAGGTCGCGGTGCTCAGCGGCGGCAAAGACACCGGTCGCGTGAAAACCGGCAAGCGAGATCACCCTGCCGACCAGGACCAGCCCCTCGTGATCGACCTGGATGCCGCCGAGCAGTCCATCCAGCGCAAGGCCCTGGTCTACGACCCCACCGGCGACCAGCACTACGACTGCGCTTCAGCTCTGATCAAATCCATGCGCGGCAGCGACCCCGACGCAGCAGTCTACTGGCTGGCACGCATGCTCGAATCCGGCGAGGACCCGCGGTTCATCGCCCGACGAATCGCCATTCTGGCCAGCGAAGACATCGGCAACGCCGACCCCCAGGCCCTGTGCGTGGCGGCGGCGGCGTACGAGGTTACCGAACGCATCGGCATGCCCGAGTGCCAACTAACCCTCGCCCAAGCCGCCATCTACATGGCCACCGCCCCCAAAAGCAA
Organism: Planctomycetota bacterium; assembly: GCA_029267795.1. Taxonomy (GTDB): domain Bacteria; phylum Planctomycetota; class Phycisphaerae; order Phycisphaerales; family Phycisphaeraceae; genus JAJUHR01. The sequence continues at coordinate 562 of JAJUHR010000393.1, read as the reverse complement.
CGCCAGCGCCGCGGCGATCTGGCAGGCCTCCAAAGACGTCAAAGACCACCGCACCGTCCCCGTCCCCCGCCCTTTGCGCGATGGGCACTACCCCGCGGCCCAGAAACTCGGCAACGCCCAGGGATACCAGTACGCCCACAACAGCCCCACCGGTTACGTGCCGCAGGAATACCTCGGCGTCGACAAGTCCTACTACCAGCCGACGGACCGCGGCTATGAGCAGCAGATCGGCGCCTATCTCGACTGGGTCCGCCAGCAGAAGGACAGCCAGACACCAAAATCCGACTAAAACCGGTTTCAAACCCCCTCTCCCCTCGAGGGGAGAGGCAGGGTGTGGGGTGAAACCTCCGAAAAATCACCAGTCCATCCCTCACCCCGACCCTCTCCCAACCTGGGAGAGGGGGTTATGAAGCTGCCTTTAATCAACCCTCAGCCCCCAACGGCTCGCCCGCCGCTTGAATCGACATGATGGCGGAGCGGGCGTCGTCTTTGCTGGCCGCGCGCGCCGAATCCGGATACGCTGTCGCTCTCTAATCTCTGCAGATGCAAGGAGTGCCCTGAT
>JAJUHR010000202.1 GCA_029267795.1 Planctomycetota bacterium | reverse complement strand
CCGTGAACACACGGCAGGCCCATAGCCGCGAGTGGCAACCCGAGGCCCTCTCACCCCCTCTCCCGACTCGGGAGAGGGACGGGGTGAGGGATGGACTGATGATTTTTCATCGGGTTTTGTGCGTTTTTTCGTCTGGGTGTATCGCCATGAAATATCGGTGGGTGGCTGGGGCCCAGCGCAGCGATGCCCCGGGATTTGCCAAACAAAAAAGCCGCCCCCCCTCAAACCACAGAGGTTTCACACCACCCCTCATCCGCGACGCTCAGCGAAGAACCCCTTCAGCAGCTCCGCGCACCGCTCCGCCAATACGCCGCCGCCGACCTCCAACCGGTGATTGAACCGCGCATCGGTGCACAGCCGGTGCAGGCTGTGCACACAACCCATCTTCGGATCAGCAGCCCCATACACCAGCCGCTGAACACGCGCGTTCACCAAGGCCCCAGCACACATCGGGCACGGCTCGAGCGTCACCGCCAGCGAACACCCCTCCAGCCGCCACGAACCCACCCGCTGCGCCGCCGCCCGAAGGGCCACCACCTCTGCATGAGCGGTCGGGTCGGAGAGGTTTTCTCGCAGGTTGTGGGCTTCCGCGAGCACCTCCTGGCCCCGATACACCACCGCCCCCACCGGCACCTCGCCCGCCTCGGCGGCGCACCGAGCCTGCGCTAAAGCCAGCTCCATCATCCGCTCGTCTAAGCCCGCCTCACAGGGCCCAGCCGAACCGCCGCTCCCGCAAACGACACGATTAGGACGGTTAGAACTTGTCACAGGCACAAGTGTAGCCGCTGCGAAGCCCCCAGGACGACCCCGCTCGACCCACCACGACGCGAACGCCGATCAATTCGATGGAGAACCCACCGCAGGGGCCGACGATCCGTCTTCCGCAGGACTTGGCGACGCTGAAGCCGCTGTGGCCGCGCCCCTCGACACGTCGCCAGCCCCCGCGCGGTCGCCCCACGTCGGACTCACGTTCGCCAGCACCGTCACGCCGCCCACCACCCGCTGCCCAGGCGCGACCAGGACCTCCGGCCGCATGGCGTCGGGCAGATACAGCTCCGTCGTCGAGCCGAACTTGATCATGCCGAACTTCTCCCCGCGCTGCAGCGTCTGGCTCGGACGCGCCTCGCATACGATGGTCCGCGCAATCGCCCCGGCCACCTGCCGCACCGCCGCGATCGGACACCGCTGCGTCGGGTGGTACAACACCATCAGGTTCGACTCGTTCACCTCCGCCGACCGCGGGTTCAGCGCACTCAGATGCTGCCCGCTCCGGTGCGCCACGCTGTGCACCACCCCGTGGCACGGGGCGCGGTTGACGTGCACATCGAACACGCTCAGGAAGACCCGCACGCACGTCGCCGGCCCATCGAACGGCTCGAACCGCTCGACGCGGTGAACGGAGCTGACCCGCCCATCCGCCGGGCTGACGACGACCCCGCGCTGGGTGGGGACCTTCCGCTGCGGGTCGCGGAAGAACGCCAGCAACGCCGCTGCCGCCGCCAGCGCCACCACGCTCACCCAGTACCACCCCACGATCCCGAAGGTCACCGCCACCATCGAGCCGATGGCCAGGATGGTCTGCCACTCCCGTTTACCGTAAGGGCTTAACATCGTAGCGTAGCTCGCGAGATGGACCCCGCACTCGACGCGTCACAGTGGCTCCCCCGCCCCCTCAGCCAGACCCGCCGGGCCACCGACCCGACGCTCAGCCTAACCTGACGGGCAATCCGCACCCCATCGACCAAACCTGGGTCACGCGGGGCGCCACACAACCCGGTAGGGGCAGGTCATTGACTGCCTCTTCGAGCTTATCGAGGATTTGGCCGGGCCCCCCACCGCACGCTGGGCCGAAGGCGAGGCTGCTGTGTGCGAAAAAACCACAGATCAACGCAACGGGGGCCCTGTTTGGGTTAGTGTCTCTAAGCCCACGTCACGCCCAAGCGCTCCGGTAGGCACGAAGGTCATCGCTTCTGCGACTTGCCCACCATCATGCCGGCCACACCCAACCCAACGCACAACGCGAACAAGCCCACGACGTACAGCGGCAACCTCTGGGACACCGAAGCCACCAACCCGCTATCCACACCCGCCAGCCCCTGGATCATCACCGCCAAGCCCAGACCCAGCGACACGGTCGCCCCGATGAGCATGCCCGTGCTCATCCCGCTGCCCACCGGGTCGTACGGCTCCGCCGCGGCAAAAGCAGCGGCGCCCACCAGCTCTTCCGCGCCGACACCAGCCGCCACCCGCCCGCCGCCCGGACGCCTCGGTTCCTCCGCAGCGCCCGCCACGCCCCCAGCCGGCTCGACCTCCGGCCCCTGAGCGAACACGCCCGAGGAGCCACCGATATCGGAAACCGAGGAGCCGACCATCGCTCCGATCCCCGAGCCGATCCCAGCCTCTTGGAGCTTCGTATCCGATCCCTCCCCCATCGGGTAGATCTCGTCCAGAAGCTCCGCCCCCAGGCTCGTGTCGTCGCTCTCGCGGGTCAAATCGAGCAGCCCGCTGCCCGAGCCGACGTTCTCCAGCGGCAGACTTTCCTCTTCCCCTTCTTCCGTCGCCGAACCCATCGCCCCGGCCGGCATCGCCTCCTCTCTCCGCGCGCCGCCTTTGGACAACCTCCCCTCAGCCATGCCCAGGGGCTGAGTATCCTCAGCAGACGAATCCAACAGCACGATCGGCTCATCCTCACCCACGAGCGGGATCGGACCGGCCTTTTCCTGCTCAGCAGATCCCTCTCCCGCGCCCCCAGCCATCGCGTCGACCTGGTCACGCTTAAACATCAGCCTGTCGCCGTCACGAAATTGCTGAAGCTTGCCCCCCGCCGCCAGATCCTTCACTTGGTCCTGGGTCATCTGCAGCTTCTGGGCCGCTTCTTCGAGGCTATAAAACATCTTGGCCATGGGTCGACCTCCCTGGGACGGACAAAGGACGCGACGGAAGCGCCTGCCGAGGCTTCCTGTCTCCGCGTCTGCTATTAAAAAACATCGGTCCTTTCGATGTTGGCACCACTGTTAACTTAGAACGGTTCGCTCACGCTGACAAGAGACCCCACCCCAGCACCCCGCGGTTTTTCGGTAGGGTGGGTTCATCGCAGCGAAACCCACCGTCCCTTTCGCGCACAATGGGGGCCTGGAGCAGTTCGGTAGGACAGGTCATCGACCTGCCGGTAACTTAGCCCGCCATGAACACATGGCGGGCCTGCAACTCGTAGGTCCGGGGGTCCGGGCCTGATCAGACACCCATTGCATTGGCCGGGGCGCGGGTGCCTGGGGCTAAGCGCAGCGTGCCCCAGTCGGTACCGTCAACCCCAATAGCCGCAGGGGCAACCCGCGGTTCATACCCCCCCCCAACAAAAACGCCCCTCTCTCCCGTATATCCAGACCCCGCTTTGTTACACTGAAAACCCCGTGCTGGCACAAGTCCACAGCTTCGTACTCCAAGGGATCGACCCGATCGCCTGCGAGGTCGAGGTCGACGTTGCCGACCGTGGCTTGGCCAAGACCACGATCGTCGGCCTCCCCGACGCCGCCGTCAAAGAATCCATCGAACGCGTCCGCTCCGCGATCACCAACAGCGGTTACGCGTTCCCCATCTCCCGCCTGCTCGTTAACCTCGCCCCGGCCGACACACGCAAAGAAGGCCCCAGCTTCGACCTGCCCATCGCCATCGGCTTGCTCCTGGCCGAGCGGGTCATCCAAACCCCCAGGCACAAACGCCTCCTGTTCGCCGGCGAATTGGCCCTCGACGGCCGCCTCCGCCCCATCCACGGCGCGATCAACCTCGCCCTCTTGGCGCGCAGCCGCGGCCTGCAGGGCGTCGTCGTCCCACTCGAAAACGCCAGCGAAGCCACCGCGGTGGGGGGGATCGAAGTCTACCCCGCCGACACCCTCGCCGGCGTCGTGGGCTTCCTCAACGACCTGCACGACATCCCGCCCCAGCCCGAGCCCGACGTCGACGCCATCCTCACCGGCGCCCAGCACGCCGTCGACTTCGCTGACGTCCGCGGCCAGGAGGCCGTCAAACGCGCCCTGACCATCGCCGCCGCCGGCGCCCACAACGTCCTGATGATCGGACCCGCCGGCGCCGGCAAAACCATGATGGCCCGCGCCCTCGCCGGCATCCTGCCCCCGCTGTCACGCGACGAAGCCCTCGAGGTCACCCGCGTCTACTCCACCGTCGGCCAGGTCCCCAAGGGCCAGCCCCTGATCACCCACCGACCCGTCCGCACACCCCACCACACCGCCAGCAACGTGGCGATGATCGGTGGCGGCATCGTCCCACGCCCCGGCGAAGTCAGCCTCGCCCACCGCGGCGTCCTCTTCCTCGACGAGATGCCCGAGTTCCCCCGACCCGTCCTCGAAACCCT
>JAJUHR010000065.1 GCA_029267795.1 Planctomycetota bacterium | reverse complement strand
TTTGGCTGCGGGCGCGGTATCCAGTCAGGCGATGGCGGCATCCGTTCTGGGTGGCAACGCCGTCGTTGCTTCTGACGGGAACGTGATCGCCAAGTTCATCAGCCAGGCTGCGGGATACGACAACGAGTTGTACCTGGATTCGCCGTCCAACAGCTTGGGAAGGATCTTTCATAATCACCTGAACAGCCCTGGCGACACCGTCGATTTGGGCTTCTTCACGGCGGGCACGGAGCTGATTTTCCGTCTGTATGTAGTGAATACGGGGCAGAACTTCTATACCGGCCCGGGATCGAGGAACCCCGACGGAATCCCCCACGCGATTGTGAACGATAGCTTTGCGCCAGGGGAAACTTCGGTCGGTTTTGAGGACCTTTATGGCGGCGGCGATCGCGACTACGACGATACGGTCTTTTCATTCACGAACGTCAAAGCGCGTGTGGTTCCGCTGCCCGCGGCTGCATGGATGGGGATGACCCTGCTGGGGGGATTGGGCGTGATCGGCAGGGCCCGGAGCCGCAAGAGCTGAAAACCGCTGAATGATCTAAAAATCGAGTTAACCACCGACCCCCCCGATATCGGGGGGTCTTTGTTTACATCGGGCACCCCGGTTCATGCTCCGGTGGGGATGAGGCCACTTTGTGCCGGGCAGTGTTTGCTCCGCTGATGAATTGAGTTCTTGATAAAATAGTCTCTATTAGTCGGGGAGGAACACGCATCGGGCGAATAAATAAGTTCTTGTTGGGGCGTCCTGGGCTTACCCTATCCATAGCAGCACTCACCGGGGCTTAGCGTTCGGCGGATCGGGGTCGTAACTACATCGGACCTTACGGAGGCGATGCCATGACGATGAAGGGATTGGATCGGCTGCGTCGGTGGGTTTCGTCGAGCTTGCGGTCGCTCGGTTGGGATAGCGAGATCGGGCGCGAGGGCAGCGGGGCGGCCCCTGCTCGTCTGGAACCGCTGGAGCCGCGGGTGATGCTGCACGCCGACTTGGTGGGGTTCTTTGGCGAGGGGTTTGGGCTGGACAGCCCGCTGGTGCCGGGGGACGTGTTGACGGTGCCGATCGTCGTGGAAGTGGCGGACGAATCGGCGTCCAACGGGACGGTCAGCCTGGAGGTGTTCGCGTCGGCGGACTTGGTTTTGGATGAGGGCGAGGGTGGCGACGCGCTGATTGGAAGCCTGGAGAATCAGCGGATCCTGCTGGAGCCGGGGCAGTCCAGGGCTTTCAATGTTCGGGCGACGGTGCCATTTGATGAGGAAAGTCTTCCGCCCGGTGCGTATTTTTTAATCGGCAGGATTACAGCCGATGAGGGGGCTGACGAAGAGCCCGGGAACAACCTGATCACCGAGAATCTGGACGAAGAGAACGTCGCAGCTGAGCTGGTCTGGCGTTTCGGCAACGTGCCCGGCAGGTTGCGTCCGAACCGGCTGACGGTGGTCGAGGATGATGGCCTGATGGCCACGTTCACGCTCGCGGGCCCCGGCTTCGGCGAGATCGGGCGCACGGAGGGGAGGCTGTGGAACGTCACGTTCACGGACACTGAATCGACCAGCCAGGCGATTGTGGCGGTTCGCGGCGGCGACGGCCAGTTCGAGCTAGGGGGCATCACCGCCCCCGATCCCTTGGGCGGGTTCATCGGCAAGAACGTGGATCTGATCGGCGACGCGACGTTCTCCGGCGGGGTGCGTCGCCTGATCCTCGACGACGTCGAGGGGCCGTCGACGATCGAGATCGGGCCTTCGGACGACGAGAACGCTTCGACGCTGATCCTGCTGGACCGGGCTTCGGACCTGAGCATCGACTCGGATATGCCGATCAACTCGCTGATCCTCTCCGAGCTGATCGACACCGACGACGTGGCCGACACGGTTTCCGCTCCATCGATCGGCCGGATCATCGCCCGCGGCAATCGGGTGGACGACGTGGAGGGCGACTTCGAAGCCAACCTGGATTTGAGCGGCTCGGACGAGGACGCCGCGACGCTGCTGGTGGCGATCGTCTTCGGCGGGCTCGGCGACGCCACGTGGGAGATCGAGGGCGACGCGGGCAGGATCATCGTCCGCGGCGAGGTCGACGGCTGGGGGTTGGACGTGCTGGGAGGCCTGACCCTGCTGAACCTGTCCGACGTGGCTGACGCAGAAGTCGAGGTTGAGGATAGCCTGGGCGTGGTGCGAGCCCTGCGGTGGCTCGAGGGTTCGCTGACGGCGGGCGAGATCACCGCCCTGATCACCACCGGCAACCGCCGGAGCGGCATCGAGGGCGACTTCGGGGCGATCCTGACCGTCGGCGACCCGGAAGAGCCTTCCGATGAAACGATCCTGACCCACCTGCTGATCCTGGGGACGCTCTCGGAGGAAGCCCACATCCACGGGGACGCGGTGCGGCTGAGGATCGGCAAGCTCCGTGACGAGCTGGAAATCGACGGCGACGCCACGCTGATTAGCCTCGACGAGTTTGTCTCCGTCGCCGATCAGAGCACCGGCGGCAGCATGAATATCGGCGGCGCGACGCGCATCCGCACGCCCGGTGGGTTTGTCAGCCTGACCGGCGGCAGCCTGTTCTCCTCCGAAACCGAGGAGTTGTACGCCCTGGAAGACCTGCTGCTGTTCGATCAGGTGGGCACCACGTGGAACTATGAGGGCGAGGTCGCGGTCGGCCGTGACACGGGGGCCATCGAGTTCAGCCGCACCGTGGAAGGGACCGAGGAGATCGGCGGGCGTCTGGGGTTCGCAGTCGAAGATGACGTGACGTCGGTAGAGGACCCAGATGACGGTGACGACGACGACGACCTGGAAGTGGACGCTGAAGACCTGCTGGAAAACGACCACGTCGTCTGGTTTTTCGACGACACCGGGGTGTTCCTACTGCATATCGGGTTGGAGCCGGACGAATCCGACGATGATTTTTCGATTGGCTTCGAGTTGGACATCGACGACCTTCAGGTAGCGCCGCCGGCTTTGGTCCTCGGCGAGCTGCACCAGGACAGCGCCGCGATCACCGGGCAGATCACCATCATCGACCCGGAACTCGACGACGACCCCCTGGTCGCGGTGTTGAACGGCACGGCTAGCGTCCGGACGCAGCTGATCGGGCACGAGCAGGTGACGGTGTCGCTGGACACGTACCTGGCCGCCAAGATCGGTCTCTTGCAGGAGTTGGAGGCCACCGCCACGGTAAACGTCCCTTCGCTGGGGGTGGATCTGCTGCTGACCGTGACGGAGTCGGATCAGATGACGCTCTGGGCGGTGCCCGAGGTCGGGATTGTCCGCCAAACCAACCGGGTGACCGCCACCGCGCGGGCGATCGCACCCGGGCTCGGCAGCGAGAGCTTCACTGTCGCCGGATCGGCCGACTTGGGGCTGGCGTCGGTGGAAGTGGAGGATTAAGCGGGTACATGCTGGGGGGTCGCTGCGCTGGCCGGGCGGCCACCGGTCGAACAGCGGGCCCGATTTAGCCCCCCATGAATCATGGGGGGCTAAATGAAAGACACCACAGCATGAAAGACACCACAGCGGCGCTGGGGTTGAACCCGCGTTTACGGTGCACATTGAATGCGATTAGCGCCGGCAGTGGGGCTACGGGTACGGGGTCCGGGGCAGGTCGCCTTTGATCTGCAGTGCGCCGATGAGTTGGTCGATCGACGCGATGTTTGCCTGGCGCAGGTATTCCTGCAGACCGGCGAGGATTTTGATGGGGGCAGCGGGGTCGACGAACAAGGCGGTGCCCACGGCCAAGCCGGTGGCGCCGGCGAGCAGGAACTCGACCGCGTCCTGCCAGTATTGGATGCCACCCATGCCGATAATGGGGACGCCCGCCTCGCGTGCGACGCTGCGGTAGACGCGGTGCACGAGGTAGACGGCCAGGGGCCGGATCGCCGGTCCGGACAGCCCCCCTGTGCCGTTGGCCAGCCGGGGCCGGCGTGTGCGTATGTCGATCGCCATGGCGGTGTAGGTGTTGATCATGCTCAGGACGTCGGCGCCGCCCTCGACGGCAGCCCGCGCGGTAACGGTGATGTCCCCGACGTTCGGCGAGAGCTTGACGATCAGCTTGCAACCCTTGCGCACGGCGGTGCGGACCTCTTTGACGAGCTGCCGCAGCAGGGCCGCGTCGGTGCCGAAGGTCAGGCCGTCTTTCACGTTCGGGCAGGAGACGTTGAGCTCGATGGCGTCGACGGCCTCGTCGGCGGCGATGCGCCCGGCGGTAGCCGTATAATCATCGATGCTGTGGCCGGCGACGTTGACGATGATCCGCGGGCCGCTGAGCCGCAGACGTTGCAGCTCGGGCAGTTTTTGCGCCATGAAGGCTTCGACGCCGATGTTCGCCAAGCCGATCGCGTTGAGCATGCCGGCGCGGGTCTCGACGATGCGGTATGGCTCGTTGCCTGGGCGGGGTTCGGCGGTGATGCTCTTGGTCACGAACGCCCCGAGCTTCGACAGGTCCGCCAGTTGGGCGTACTCGTAGGCGTACCCGCACGTGCCGGAGGCCGTCATCATGGGGTTGTTGAGCTTCAGACCCGCCAGGTCCACGGAGAGGCGCGGCGAGGGGGCGGCGGGCGGCTGATTCGTCAACGTGCGGGGTCGGGTCATATCGGTGGTCTGACGGCGAGGTGGGCAGGACACGGGGCCGCTGCGCCACGTGAGGCATTGTACGTTACCGATGAACGAAGGTCGTCCCTACATCTTTGACTTGGACCCCGCGCAGTTGACGGCGCTGCTGAGCGCCTGGGGCATGCCGGCGTACCGTGCTTCGCAATTGTTGGAGTGGGTCTACCGACACCACGTAGCGGAGCCGGCGCGGATGACCAGTTTCTCCCATGCGGATCGGGAGTTGTTGGCTCGCCAGCTCGTGTTCACCCGGGCCGCGGTGGTGCGTCATCAACTGGCGACCGATGGGGTGCAAAAACTGCTGCTGAAGTGGGACGCGGGAGAGGCTGACCACGCCGTCGAGGGCTCCTCGGCCGCCCTGCCCGTGGTTGAGGACAGTTCCAGGCAAAGCGAGTGCGTGATGATCCCTTCGACCGACCCCCGCTCGACCCGCCGAACCGCGTGCGTGTCCAGCCAGATCGGGTGCCCGGTGGGGTGCCGGTTCTGCGCCTCGGGCCTGGGCGGGCTCGATGGGAATTTGACCAGCGGTCAGATCGTCGAACAAGTGTGGCGTCTGGGCGGGCTGCCAGGCGTGGGGCGGATCAGCCACGTCGTGTTCATGGGGATGGGTGAGCCGCTGGCGAACTTCGAGCAGGTGGTGCGGGCTGTGCGCACGCTGACCGCCCCGTGGGGGTGCGGGATTTCCGCCAGGCACATCACGATCAGCACGGTGGGCCTGCCGGCGCAGATCCGCCGACTGGCGGAGGTCGACCTGCCGATCACGCTGGCGATCAGCCTGCACGCTCCCAATGACGAGCTGCGTCGCCGGTTGATCCCCTGGGCCCAGTTCGTGTCAATCCAGCAGTTGATCGACGCGGGGCGGCACTACTTTGATCGCACGGGCCGCGAGGTCACGCTGGAATACACGCTGCTGCGGGGGGTGAACGACCAGCCGGAGCACGCGCGCGAGCTGGCGGGTCTAGCTCAGCAGTTGCGCAGCCACGTGAATCTGATCCGGTACAACGAGGTGAAGGGTCTGCCCTACAGCCGACCGGACACGGCGGACGTGCGACGCTTCCAGGCGATCCTGCGGGCTGCGGGGGTGAACACGCACATCCGCGCCAGCCGGGGTCGCGACATCGCCGCGGCGTGCGGGCAGCTGCGTCACGAGCACGCCGAGCTCGCCCGTGAAGCGGCCCAGCGACCGTAATCGCCCTCCCGGGACTGGCGGAGGCCGCCCCAACGCCCGAGAATGTGGCTTTTATCCCCAGCTAAGCGTCGATCCGAGGGTACCGATGACCGTCTATGAAACGACCAATCATGAGCAGGTCCGCATGTGGTGTGAAGCGAATGGTTATTGGCCGGGGTGCCTACCGGGTCAGCCGGACCGAATCCGCATTGGTGGATCGCCCTTCGCCGAGCCCGAGGAGCTCGAGCTGATCGACTGGGAGGATTGGTTCGTGGCGTTCGACAAGCGCCAATTGAAGTTTGTATACGATCCGACCAAGGCGTGGTGCGACCTGCAGAGCCGCAACGTTCGGCCGGATTGATGCGGATCGCGTCACGACAGGGCGTATAACCGTGATGGACTAGCGACGAGACGGGCGATCGGGCGGAGCGAGCGAAGCCCGGGCGTGTCGAACCACCCACAACCCGATCACGTGACTGTCACGGACGGCCGCGAAGCGTCTCTCCCGGCGCGGCAATGACGTATCTTGCGATCGAGCCCATCGATAAACTCCGCGCCCCCAAGCAACGATAACACTAAGGAAGCACGCCCTTAGCGACATCGTGGCCGATGAGCCGCGGGGTTTCGCTATGGGGTGCGATTGGGCCCGTACATGGGTCGCGGCTGCTGCGCGGTCGGGGGCCCTGCGCCGCGATGGTGTTTCCTTCCCGGCCGGGGCGGGTCTGGGAGACCGGTCATGATGCAGATCCACACGCAACGACACGGCTCGGCGACGGTGCTGAAGCCCGAGGGTCCGCTGACCCAAGCCCAGGCCAACCGGTTCAAGCAGTACGTGGACGATGCACTGGCCCAACGTCCGAAGCGGCTGCTGATTGACGCGTCGGCGGTCTCGGCGGTGGATAGCCGCGGGCTGGAGGTGCTGATCGAAGCCAGCGAGAAGGTCGCCGAGAGCGGTCAGACGCTGGGGCTGTGCGGGGTGGACGCGAACCTGCGGGAGGTTTTGGAACTGACGGGGCTATCGCCGCTGTTCAAGCAGTACAGTGACGTGGCAGAGGCTGTCAGGGGTTACTGATGACCACAGCGGTCTCGAAAAAAATCCGTCTTGGCGAGGCGCTGGTCGAAGAGGGCTTGCTCACCCGGGAGCAGTTGGAGCGAGCCCTGGGCGAACAAAAAGCCTCCGGCCGCATGCTCGGCGAGCTGCTGATCGAGCAGGGCCTGGTCAGCGCCGAGGCGATGGTGGGCACACTGGCCAAGCGACTGGGGGTGCCGGGGTGCCGGCTGCGCCCGGGGTTGATCGATCCGGCTGCGGTGAAGCTGATCGGGGCGGAGGAAGCTCAGAGGCTCAAGGCGGTCACGCTGTTCAAGGTGCACTCGACGCTGACGGTGGCGATGGCTGAGCCGCAATCCCTGCCGACGATCGACCGGCTGGAGCAGCTGACGGGGTGCACGGTCAGGCCGGTGTTCGCGTTGGAGTCGGAGATCGCCGGCCACGTCAAGAAGTACGCCCAGGGCGAGGAAGACGTGGATTCGCTGCTGAGCTCGATCAGCGGCGCCGAGCTGGCCGGGGCGGAGCGTGAGACCGACGACGAGGGCCCTGCGCTGGACCTGGACCGCAAGGCCGACAGCAACCCCGTGGTCAAGCTGGTGAACCTGACGCTGCTGGGCGCCATCCGGGACCGTGCCAGCGACATCCACATCGAGCCGGACAAGACCGGGACGCGCATCCGGTATCGGATCGACGGTGTGCTGCACGAGCTGATGAAGCCTCCGGCGGGGATCCACGCGGCGATCGTGTCGCGTTTCAAGGTATTGGGGCGGATGGACATCGCCGAGAAGCGCCTGCCGCAGGAAGGCCGTGTCAAGGTGCTGTCGCGTGGGCGGGAGATCGATCTGCGCCTCTCGAGCATGCCGACGCTGCTGGGGGAGAAGCTGGTGATCCGGCTGCTGGACAAGGCGAACCTGAACGTGGACCTGGGGCAGATGGGTTTCCGCCCGCGGGCGCTGGAGATTTTTAAGCGGGTCTTGCGCCAGCCCCACGGCCTGGTGCTGGTCACGGGCCCTACCGGCAGCGGCAAGACGACCACGCTCTACAGCGCCCTGGACCTGCTGAAAAGCCCGGGGGTCAACATCGTCACCGTGGAGGACCCGGTCGAATACCAGCTCGATGGGGTCAATCAGGTGCAGGTGCAGTCTTCGATCGGGATGACGTTCGCCCGGGCGCTGCGGAGCATCCTGAGGCAGGACCCGGACATCATCATGGTTGGGGAGGTCCGCGACGAGGAAACCGCCCGGATCGCTGTGCAGGCGGCGCTGACCGGCCATCTGGTGCTGGCCACGTTGCACACGAACGACGCCCCGAGCACGATCGCCCGGCTGCAAGACATGAGGATCGAGCCGTTCCTGCTGGCTAGTGCGCTCAACGGTGTGGTGGCGCAGCGGCTGGCGCGGCGGGTGTGCAGCGAGTGTGCGACGGATGACCGCCCCGAGCCGCAAGCCCTGGCGGCGGCGGGCCTGGAGGCGTCGGTGGACAGGCC
>JAJUHR010000394.1 GCA_029267795.1 Planctomycetota bacterium | reverse complement strand
CCGCCCAGCAGCTCATAACCCGGGTCGCCAGCGGTCTAGCCGTTCACGTACCGGCGCAGCTCGTCGCAGGCCCCGCGATCGAGCGCCGATTTCAGCGCCGCCGAGAACGCCCACAGCCGTGGCGCGACCAGATCGGTCAGGCCCAGACGGTCGAGCACGACCCGCCCCAGTCGCGCTACATTCGCGCCCGTCAGCCCGCTGATTTTTAATGCCCGATCCGGCGAAGCCCCATCAGCCCCGGGTGTGTCGATCGCATCGTCGATCTTATTGAGCACCCAAACGTCGGGTTGTCGCCCGTACAACGCCTGCGGCGCGGGCCAGTCGATCGGCGGATCACGCATCGCGACCACCACATCGGCTTCTCGGATCACCCTGCTGGCCAACTCGATCGCCCGTCGTTCGATCGGGTCGGCCGTGCGGCGTAACCCAGGCGTGTCGAGCCACCGAACGACCACCCCCCCGCCTGCCCCCTCTGAAGCGCCCAATTCCGCCAGCCCCGCCACCCAGTCGCGCGTGGTGCCGGGCAGGTCCGCCACGACGCTCGCCGCACGCCCCAGCAGTTGATTCGTCAGCGTGCTCTTGCCCACGTTCGGCCGGCCGACCACCACCACGCAAGGCGGCTCGACCAACCGATCCAGCGCGACGCTCTGCAGAGTGATCCCCTCGGGCCGCTCCCGCGACGCCCCCCCCGCCACCCACCCCCGCCACAACTCTGGCTGTGCCAAAAGCACGTCGATCACCGCGGGGCTCGCTGCACGCGCCAGGCACGCCAGCATGTCGGCTTCCAGGTCGCTGCCCGCTTCCGGGTAGGCCGCGCGCGCCGGGGGTTCCGCCTCGTAAGCGGCGCCCAGCTCCGCCAGCCGATCCGATACCCTCTGCATCACCCGTGGGCCGCCGTGGGGCATCACCTGCGCCCAACCCTCCCGCAGGTGGACCACCACGCCCTGATCGACCCCCCCCAGCGACGCCAGCCTCATCCGCCCGGCCGGCCAGTCGTTCACCGCGGTCAACCGCGCGAGCACCGGCACGACCCCATCGCCGCGCAACTGGATAATCCCCACCGCCCCCGGCGTCGAGGCCGTGACACACGATTGGGTCGCTTGCTTGGAGATTCCACTCACGGACGGGGACGGTTGAAGATCAACTGGTCGGGCTCCATCGCGCGCCCGTTCGGCAGGTTGACCGCCTGCACCAGCATCGCGGCTACGCTCGGCAAGATCGCCGGCCAAAACTCGCCAGAAAACAACGTCGCGGCCAGCCCGGTCAACGACACCACCTCGCACAACGCCAGGAAAACGATGTTGCCGGTGAGGTAACCGTTGGGGATGACGGCCCGATCCACCCAGTTCTTCTTGTATATCTGCCCGCGGATGAAGTACGCCAGCGGCACCAAGCCGATCAGCATCACCAGGCTCACCAGGAACAGCAGCCGACCCGTCTTGGGATCGGTCAGGAACGATTCACTGTTCCACAGGGCCACGATCACGAACAGGAACGCCACCTGTCCGAGCAGCATCGCCGCCCAGATGATCCTCGCCGTTTGCACCGCTGCGCCCCTCGACAGCGCGGGGGTTTGATTGGGTCCGGCCATGGCACAACCCCTTATGAACGGAAATCGGCCGCAGAGCCTCACGCCTCGGCTTGTGTTGCCCACTGATAGGTTAACGCGATGCCCCGCAAGCCCAGATCGGGCACGATCCGCTCCACCAACTCGTAATCTCCGAACAGGAGTTCCGCGTCCCCGCCGGTCGCCACCACCACCGGGAACGAGCCGCACACCTGTGCGTATTGCTCCACCAGCTCGCGAACGGTGCCACGAACCCCGTGATATACCGCGGTGAGCATCGCCTGGATCGTGTTGTGCCCGATCGGCTCTTCGGGCCGGGCCAAGGCGACATCGGGCAGTTGGGCCGTGTGCTCGTGCAAGCTGTTGAGCATCATCTGCGCCCCCGGCAGGATCGCCCCGCCGTGGAACGTCCCCGCCCCGTCGACGAAGTCGATCGTGACCGCCGTGCCCGCGTCCACCACCACGCACGCCTGCTTGAGCACGTCGTACGCCGCCGCTGCGGTCAACAGCCGGTCATCACCCACGATCGCCTCGGGGTCCAGTTGCCGCCCGATCGGGACCTTGAAATCCCGCTCCACCCGCCGGGGACTGACCCCCAGTCGCGTCTCCGCAGCCCGGG
>JAJUHR010000402.1 GCA_029267795.1 Planctomycetota bacterium | reverse complement strand
GTCCTGGGGGCGTGCGGCCGGTGCGTTCGGGCCGCGAGGGAACTGCTCTATGAGCCCGATGGTTCCGATCTCGATGTTCGGGTGGATCCCGGTGGTGTTCTGCCTGTTCGCGCTGTTGCCTTCGCGCAAGGCGGTGGTGTGGTCGTACATGTTGGCGTGGCTGTTCTTGCCGATGGCGGGCTACCACCTGCCGGGGTTGCCGGACTACACGAAGACCTCCGCGGCCACGTTCGGGGTGCTGCTGGGGGCGGCCGTGTTCGACGCGCAGCGGTTGCTGTCGTTCCGGCCGCGGCTGTGGGACGTGCCGATCCTGACGTACTGCGCGGCGCCGTTTTTTTCCTCGATCACGAACGGCCTGGGCGCGTACGACGGGGCCTCGGCGACGCTGGAGCACATGGTGTATTGGGGGCTGCCTTATTTCGTGGGCCGGGTGTACCTGAACGACTTCGAGGGCTTGCGTGAGGTGGCGGTAGCGGTTTTTTACGGCGGGTTGTTGTACGTGCCCCTGTGCCTGTACGAGATTCGGATGAGCCCGCAGTTGCACATCATGGTGTATGGGTTCCATCAGCACAGCTTCGCGCAGACGATACGGATGGGTGGCTGGCGGCCGACGGTGTTCATGCAGCACGGGCTGATGGTGGGGATGTGGATGACCACGGCGTCGTTGATCGGTGTGTGGCTTTGGGTTTCGGGGGCGATGCGGAGGGTTTGGGGGTTTCCCATCTCGTGGGTCGTGCTGGTGCTGCTGGCGACGACGGTGCTGTGCAAATCACTGGGGTCGTTGGGGCTGCTGGTGATCGGCTTGGGGGTGTTGTTCGCCACGAAGTGGTTCCGCACGTCCTTGTTTATCTGGTGCATCTTCCTGGTGCCCGTGGCCTACGTGGTGGTCCAGATGACGTACCAGTGGGACGGTGAACCGGCGGTGAGCCTGATTGCGAAGTACGTGGACCCGGATCGGGCCCAATCGCTGCAGCACCGGCTGGAGAAGGAGGTGGTGTTCGTCAATCACGCGCTGGAGCGGCCGCTGTTCGGCTGGGGTGGGTGGGGGCGGATGAAGCCGGTCGATCCTGAGTCATTGGGTCGCAAGAAGATCAAGCTGCTAGGGGTGGACGGGCTGTGGTACCAGAGCTTGGGGACCAACGGCTTGCTGGGGCTGATTTCGATGGACACGATGATGCTGCTACCGGTGTTCATCTTCGCCTCGCGTTACAAGGGCAAGTATTGGCTGAACAGGGCGTTGGCGCCGGCGGCGGCGTGCGCGATGGTGGTGGCCCTGTTCATGTGGGACAGCCTGCTGAACGCTATGATCAACCCGATGTACCTGCTGGCGTCGGGGGCGTTATTGGGGGTGGTGTTGACCTGGAGGCGAAGTGCACGGCGGGTAGTCGCCGGTGGTCGAGTGCCACAGCGGCGGCGCTATGGGGTGGCCGGGCGTGGCCGGGGTGCGGGGCGTCGCCGTGTGCCGGTGGGGGTGTGAGTCAGCGAGGGCGGATATGGTCAGTCAGAGCTCGGGCGTGGCGGGCGCGGTCGGGGTGACGCGCCCGGGGGCGTCGCCGACGGGTCAGTGCCAGCCGGCGTGTGGGGCGTTGTTTCTCGTGGGTGCGGAGCGGTCGGGGACGACGCTGCTGCGGTTGATGCTGGATCACCACCCGCTGATCGCGTGGACGAATGAGTTTGAGTATGCCGTGGATCACGTCCCGGCCGAGGGGGGCTGGCCGGAGTTGCCGGAGTACCACCGTCGGCTTCAGGGCAGCCGGGTGTTTCGCGCCAATGGGTTCCGCATCGACCCGACGCTGAGCTACCCGCAACTGGTGTCGAGCTTCCTGGAGCAGGACCGGCAGCGTAAGGGCAAACGGATCGTGGGGGCGAGTGTGCACCGGCTTTTCGACCGGTTGCTGCGGGTTTGGCCGGAAGCGCGGTTCATCCACTTGGTGCGTGACGGGCGGGATGTGGCGAACTCGTGCATCGCCATGGGATGGGCGGGGAACGTGTGGACGGGAGTGGAGCGTTGGATCGAGGCTGAGGCGTTGTGGGCGCGGGTGGCTGAGTCGCTGGCGGCGGGGCGGTGCATCGACGTGCGGTATGAGTCGCTGATCCAGGACCCGCGGGGGAC
>JAJUHR010000262.1 GCA_029267795.1 Planctomycetota bacterium | reverse complement strand
CCACCCGCCCACCCCGCACGAGACGCTGGTCCGCGCCCGGGAGCAGGCGATCGAAGCGGGCCTCAAGTACGTGTACGTAGGCAACGTGGACGACGTGCAGCGGCAGAGCACGTATTGCCCGAACTGCGGCGAGTTGCTGATCGAACGCAACTGGTACGAGCTGGGGGCATATCGCTTACAGGGTAATCGGTGTGGAAGTTGCTCCGCGTGGATCCCGGGCGTGTTCGAGGAAAGCCCTGGCCACTGGGGGCGCCGGCGCGTGCCGCTGATGGTCGACGAAGCGGCGGCGTAAGGGGTGGGGGAGGGGCGTCGGGTTGCGTGCGGGGCCCGTTCATGACCGGGATAAACCAAGCCAAGACTCTGACCGCTGCCGACCTTAACGACACGCACCTGCGGGTCTTGGTCGAACACACGCGTGGCGTGGTGGAAGCGGCGGTGAAGCGGGAGCCGTACGAACGGACCCTGCCCGCGGAGTTGGAGGAGACGCACGCGCACGGGCTCTTCGTGACCCTGCGGCGCGGCGACGTGCTGCGGTCGTGCTACGGGCGATGGGGCGGCGTGCAAAAGCGGCTGGGGTTTTTATTGCCGGCTGCAGCGGGCGACGCGGCCTGCCGCGACCCTCGGTTCCCGCCGATCCAATTAACCGAGCTGCCCCATCTGAGCATCGATCTTTCCCTGATCTACGACCCGGTGGTGGTTTCGGGGGTGGGTGAAGAGCGGGTGAGCGCGGTTCAGGTAGGGGTGCACGGGTTGGTGATCACGCACCCCATGGGTAGTGGCTTACTGCTGCCGCAGGTCGCCGTGGAGGCCCAGTGGGACGCGTGGACGTTCCTCGAGCACACGGCCCGCAAGGCGGGGCTTCCCCCGGACGTTTGGTGGGCGGATCCGGCGGCTAGGTTGATTACCTTTCGGACGCGCCTGGTGACGGACGACCCCCCGGGCACACCCCCCCGAGACGCGCTCGTGCGGCCGGCGGTGTTCGCGGGGCAGTTTTACCCCGGTGAGCCAGAGGCGATGAAGCGGGCGGTCCGTACGCACCTGGCGGCCGGTGGGCTGGGGGACGGCGCACCGCCACGGCCGTATCGCGGCGTGATGCTGCCACACGCGGGTTGGCGGTATTGCGGTGACACAACCGGGCGCGCCTTGGCGCATATCCAGGTGCCGCCGACGGTGATCATCGTGGGCCCCAAGCACACGCCTTACGGGCCTACGTGGAGCGTGGCTGCGGAAGATCGGTGGTCGATCCCCGGCGCCGAGGTGCCGGTGGCCACGGACCTGGCGCAGCGGTTGGTGGAGCTGGTCCCGAGCATGCACCGCGAGTCGTACGCTCACTTGGCGGAGCATGGCGCAGAAGTGCTGCTGCCGTTTTTGTACTACCTGCGGCCGGACGTCCGCGTGCTGCCGATCGCGATGGGCGCGACGCGGTACGCCACGACCCGGCTGCTGGCGGAAGGCTTGGCGGGGCTGCTGAGCCAGGTCGAGCCGAAGCCCCTGTTGGTGATCTCCAGCGACTTGAACCACTTCGCGCCCGAGCCGGAGAACCGCCGCCTGGACCAGATGGCGTTGCAGGCGATGCTCAGCGGCGATCCCGAGCGGCTCTTCCAGGTATGCCACGACCACGGCATCAGCATGTGCGGGCTGCTGCCTGCGGTGACGGTGATGCAGGCCCTGCGCCTGTCCGGTTCACCGCTAGAAGTGGAGCTGGTGGATTACCGCAACAGCGCCGCGGTCAGCGGGGACACGGCGAGCGTCGTCGGCTACGGAGGCGTATTGATCAAGTAAGGACCTCTAATTAAACGGGGTGCCACACAGCATGCCGAGCCGAAGGTGAGATTGCTGTGTGCGGCGGGGTGGCGGTGGAGCGAAGCGACACCACGGCAACAACCGGGGCATCGTTGCGCTGGGCCCCAGCCACCCCCATTTCAAAAACCCTGAAGAACCCTTGCCATGCGCCCTTGAAAACCAGGACAGTCGCTACTGGTAGATCGATTCCGCTTCGTCGGAGAGGATGTTGTGGCGTTTGACCTCGTCCATCTTCAGCGTAGCCGCGTGGCCGTCGGGGAAGAGGAAGTTCGCGGCGGTGTTGTTGAGCTGCCGCCAGCGGATGTTGGGCTCCTCCACCGCATCGTCATTGGGTCCCGGGGCGATGGTCAGTTGCATCGAGGCGTCGCCTTGGGTGTAGACAGGGGCTGGCCCGGTGGGGAAGCTGACGGGCGCAAATAGGCGCCAGTCGTCCATGGCCGTCGTCACCGCGTAGGAGGTGTAAATATTGGGGCGTTGCATCGCATCCATGATCAGCACGACCTCGCTGGGTCGGCGGACCTGGGTCATCTTGTGGGCGGGGTAGAACAGGTCGTCGGGCATCAGCACGGGGTGGCTGGAGTAATGGTGCAGGCCCAGGTCGGGGTAAGTGGCGTTCGGGCAGCGGAAGATATCCAGCAGGGGCCTGTTGTTGAGTTTTTCGAACGTGTCGCCCATGCCGGTCAGGTCGTGGTTGAGGATGACCGCCCAATCGGTCTCGTTGGCGCCGACGGTCGGGTCGGCAATGGTGGGCTTGTCCTTGTCGTAACCGATCGGCAGCGTGCCGGCGTGGGCGGCCACATAGCCGTTGATGGCGCCGCCGATCTCTTTGAGGTGCGCTAGCCCGATAGCCGTGCGGGCGCGCGACCGCGCGGACTTGAGCCACGGCAGCAGCAGCGCCACCAGAATGATCACGATCGAGAGCACGACCAGCATTTCGGTGACCGTGAAGCCGGGCGTGCTAGAAGGTCGCCTTTGGAGTTCTTCACCCCGGGCAGCGGGTCGCCGTGAGCGCGTGGTCCTGCGGATATGAGCCGGCTTGGTTGTCATGGATTGTTGAAAAGGTCTAAGTGGCAACGCGGGCATCTCACCATAGTTTCATGGGTATCGCGGTGCTGTCCTGGGCCAAGCGGAGCTGTGCCCAAACTTTGGCGCGGACAAAAAACATTGGACAAGCCGCACCGCGGGATTACACTGTATATTTTATAGTTTTAAAGAATGTTGCGTTGTCATCTCGCTCACCCCTTAAGCCGTTCGGAGCTTACCTGACCAGGTAAAGGCGTATCGAGCATGAAGGCGACCGTGGTGCCGGAGATTGTCCGGTCGATTCTCGACACGCGGCTGAACCCGTTTCAGCACCACGCGATGTGGGTTCACCTGCCGATCACGATCGCGGTGGTCGGCGCAGCGGGTGTGTTCGCGTTGACGCTAACCGGCGGCCGGGGGGCGGTCCTGCGATGGTCGTGCGTCGTGCTATACCTGCTCGGCTCCCTCGTGGCGGTGGTGACGGCCCGGCTCGGCGAAGCGGCCATGGCGAACCTGGACGTCTCCATCATGACCGAGGACGCCTTGCGTGAACTGGAAGCCCACGAGGAGATGGGGGAGCAGGTGGCGGTGTGGCTGGGCGTGACCAGCGGGCTGCTCGTATTCACCGCGGTCCGACGCCCATGGTGGCGCACCATCTTCCTGATCGCGTCGCTGACCTCGGGGTTGGGCACGCTGGGTTGGGTGGCTGTGACGGCACACCACGGAGGGAACATGGT
>JAJUHR010000033.1 GCA_029267795.1 Planctomycetota bacterium | reverse complement strand
GCCACCTTATGCGAAGTCTTCAACATGACCGTTTCTCTCCTTGTGCCTGGGCCACCAGGGCCCGCGTGTGTGCTCTCGTGCAGCCAGCACCGCGCCGGTGCACCACCGCTCCTCGCGGTGCTCTTGAACCACTTCGAAGCAAACCTCCGTGTCGATCCGCCAGCCGCCGCACTCCATCGCGGTCACTCCTGCGTACAGGGCCCCTATCCGTTCAAACACGCATGCATGCTTACGGAAACGTCGCGACTTAACCCTTCTCCGCTGCCCGTCTCGAGCCGCGGATGCTCGAGTCGGATCCCCTTGGCAACACGCGTTAGGAACCACCCTCCGTATTGCCGCGGTGACCGATGAATCCTTGCCTATCGGTGTCTCTCCTCCTGCGCTCGATAGTGCGGTTGGCGACCTCGGGGGCGATTCCTCACGGTCTTTTGCAAGGGTCCTCCCCTGCGTTCGATCAACACGGTTCCCCACCCTTACCTCAGGTACAACCGCCAGCGGCATCCTCTCCCAACCGCTGCCGCCTCCACGAATGACCCACTTCTTCCTTGACAGCTTCGAGTCAACCCGACGTGCTTCGACCTTCAGTTGACAGTCCAAATCTACACCGGGTTCGGAGGCCAACAACCCAAAAAAGAAAAAAACTGCGTTGGTTTGAGGGTCGGTCGAGCCCCGAGGCTGGGGTTTTCTACCCTCCGGTCAAAAGCGGGAAAGATGTGCCGCCTGCACGGGTAGCCTTCGACTTTAGGTCCGATAACTTGCAACGACCCTCTACTCACCGCCCCAAAAACAGTCCATAAAAAAACCCCACGGGGAAAAAATCCCATGGGGTTACAAAGATCAGCTTGCGAACCAATACGCCAATACGCTTACGAGTGATTTTTATCTAAGTGCATGATGATGAAACTTGGGCTGGCTGTGGTGGAGCGAAGCAAGACCGCAGCAAATCCCGGGGCATCGCCGCGTTCTACCCCCGCCACCCTCATCCGAGGGACGTTACGCCGAAGCGACAAACGCCCTAACCGGTCTGGCCGGCTTGGAATGCCCACACCGACGACGGGTGGGCAGGCTCGGGGAATCGGAACGTTGCTGGGTTACGGGGCGGTCCCCGCCGCCTGCGAGCTGGCCTGTTCGAGGCGGACCCGCAGGGAATGAAGCCGGCTGCGGATTGATTCGGGCAGGGGGCTCACCGGCTGATCGCTGGCCTCGAGCGTTTCAATGAGCTTGCGGGCCTCCGTCGCATCCCCCCCGTCCAACAGCATCCCTGCCAGACCTAATTGCCACAGTGGCTCGTTGGGCTGCAGCTGCACGACCTTGCGCATCGTCGCGATGGCCGCGGGGTAGTCGTTCATCTTCGCCTGGACCTGAGCGAGGGTGTCCAGGTATGCGACGGAATTCGGGTTGCTGCGGACGGCTCGGGTGGCCAGGTCCATCGCCTCATTCAGGTCGCCGCCTAGATCCACAATGATCATCGCCAGGTTGTTTTGCGCCACGGGCAGGTCGGATTTAAGCTGCAAAGCCTTGCGATACCAAGTTGCCGCCGAATTACGGTCGCCCCGCTCCTCCGTGATCGTGCCCATGCCGGCAACGACCTCGGCGGGAACGTCGGGCAGCGAAATCATCTGGCCCAGCAGGTCCTGTACTTTCTGCCAATGAGTTGCGGACCCGCTCCGCCGCGCCAGGAGGTGCCAACCCTCTACGAGAACCAGACGCTCACCGAAGGAATTGGGCGGCATCAACTGCTCGACCCGCTGCAACCAGCCCTCCGCCTGACGACTGGGTAAGCCCGTCGACAAGCCCACCCAAATCCTCCGCCAACCCTCGCCCTGCGGAAGCAACGGCTCCAACAAGCTCGCCGCCTCGCCGGCCTTTCCGCTCATCAACAGGGACTGTGCATAGAGGCTGATCAGGGCCGCGTTTCGATCGGGGTTCTCCAGGGCTGCCTGGAGATACGGGCTTAGCCGCTGGGTGGCCTGGCCTGGGTTGCCCAGCTGCAGGTGGGCTTCGGCGATCAAGGTATCCGGGGCCAGGGTGTTGTGGGGCGACTGCTCGCGCCATTTCTCCGCGACGCCGATCGCTTCGTCCCAGCGTCGCGCCGTGGCGAGGGTCTCGGCAGCGAGCTGTGTCTGCCGGACGTTCTGGGGAAAGGCCTGCATCGTCCGGGTGGAGACGGCGATCGCGTTGTCGTACTGACCGACCGCGGTGTACATCTGCACCAAGATGTTCTGAAGCAACAGGAACCGGGGGTTGCGGTCTGCCAGCAGCCGCAGCTGGGGCAGCAGCTCCACGACCAACTGGTCCCGCTTTTGGGCCTGGGCGATCAGGCTGATCACCTCGACCGCGGCGGCCCGGTTTTCGGGCTCTTCCACAAGGGAAACTATCAGCGGGTTGAAGCGTACATCGTCCCCAATGCCGCGCAGCAGCTCCGACTGGTTCACCAGGAACCGGAACGTTTCGTCGTCCGACAGCGCCTGCATCGCATCACGCGCCGCAGCCAAGGCCTCTTCGACCTTGCCCAGACGCAGGTTGTTCAGCACCAACAGGCGCCAGCTCGCGGGGTTGGTCGGGGCTTCCTTGGTGGCCTCTTGCAGATAGGCCATGGCCTGCTCCGGGCCCACGTGGCGGATCGTGTAATCCGCGATCGTCAGCAGGCGGACGCCCGGCGGGAGCGACACCTGGTCCAAAAGCGCCAAGATTCGCTTGGCTTCCTCTTCGCGGCCTTGCGAGGCGTAGAAATCGGCCGCCGAGCGGATGGTGGCGAGGTTCGGGGTCTCCAGCAGCTTGCCGTAAACAACCTCGGCTTTTTCGAGCTGATTGCTCATCCGGTACAGCTCGGCCAGGAGCAGGTCGGGCTGCGGCTCGCCCCCCTGGGCCTGCAGGAGGCTTTGGATGGCCTCGTCGGTCTCGCCTTGGCGGGCCAGCAGCATGGCGGCCCGCTTAAATTCGTCGGGCCTGGTGTTCGCGTCCTTCACCACACGTTCGAGCTGATCCCGAGCCCGGTCGAACTCACCCTTGGCCTGCAGCAACCGAGCCAGGTCCAGCGCGATCGGCCTCGAGCGCGGGTCCAGGTTCGATGCCAGCGATAGGTTCTCGATCGCCGCGTCGAGGTTGCCCATCAGCTCCATGCAACGGGCCATGAGCAGTCGGGGCGGAACGCGGTCGGGCACGACGCGGATGATCTCGTTGAGCAAGCCGGCCGCCTGAGGCACGTCGCGCTGGGGCTGGTCGCTATCCAACAGCCAGCGGGCGCGGGCCTCGCGCCAGGCCAAGCCCCGCTCGCCGCCGAGCTGACGGACGCGCTCAATCGTCTGATCAATAAAACCGCGGTCTGCCCAGGCGGACGCGGACTCCAGGGCGGCACGCTGGACCTCCAACCGGTCAGGGTACTCGCGAGCCAGCGATTCCCAAGTGTCTTTGGCCCGCTCATCGCGGATGATCTCGAGGTATTGCGCGTAGTTCATCCGCCAGCCCAAGCCGTCGCCCGCATTCTCGTGCTGGGCCATCGCCTCTTCAAGCAACTTCAGGCCGCCCTGGGGGTCGCCCTTGGCCAGTCGATCGAGCGCCCGGGCATAGACCAGCTGAGGGATAGCCGCTTCGCCACCGCCTTGCTGCAGCAGCTGGTCCTCCAGTCCCAAACCCGCCAGCCGACTCAACCCCGCCAGCCGGGTCCGCAGCTGCGTGGACATCTGATTCGGTGGGGCCAAAACGCCCCGGATGACCTGGGCCGCTTCGTCCTTTTGGCCGGCCTTGGCCAGCAAGGCCACCTTGATGGCGATGGTTTGCTCCTCGTTGGGCACCGCCGACTGGATCTGGTCGATGAACGCCAGCAGGTCGCTCTCGGTGCCCTTGAGCGGCCCGTCCAACCCGCCCGCCCACGCCACCGCCAGGGTCACGGCAGCGGCGATGTTATTGGGGGCGCGGGCAAAGGCCTCGCGGGACGCGGCGATCGCCTGCTGGATGTCACCGGTGGCGTTGAACACCCTGGCCATCCCGATGAAAGGCATCACCCAAGCGGGGGCCAAGGCGCCAGCGTCACGATAGGCAGACAGCGCCAATTCCTGCTCGTTCAGGGCCACGTACCCCTCCCCGAGGAAGTAGCGGATGTAAGGGTTGGTCGGGACGCGGGACAGGGCCTCGTTGCAGGCGTCCACGAGCTGCTTGGGGTTCGGCCGGCCGGCCTGGGGAAACACCTTGAGCACGGTGCTCCAAACCTTGGCTGTGGTGTCGAGCTTTCGCTGGCCTAGGGCCTCCACGATCGGTTGGGCCTCGGCGACGCGCCCCAGCCGGATCAACGCCAGCGCACGAAACGCGAGCAACTCGCTGTCCGACTGCGGCGAAGCCGCGTCCACGCCGCCCAGACGATCGATGATGGCCTCAGCCCGGTCGGCCTGCCACAGCCGACGGATCAGCATCTGCTGCAGCTGGAGGTTGCCCTCGTTGGCCGCGGCCGACTTCTCCAAAACCTCCAAGCCCTCGTTGAACATCCGTACCGCGTCGAAGTGCCTCACGAGGCTCTCGATGAACTCGGCGCTCGGCGGGGGGTGCGAAGCCGCGGCGCGGAGCCACTTGGCCGCCTCCTCGCGGTTTTCCGCCAGCGTGTGGGCGTGGCCTTGCAGCAGCTCGAACCAGGGATCTTCGGGGTGCTTGGCACGCAGCTCCGCAGCGCGGTCGATGATCTCGGCGACCGGGCGGCCCAGCTTGAGCATGATCAACGCCGTCAGCCAGTGCGTGTCGTAGTCCAGCGGGGCCACCTCGTTGCAGCGCATCGAGACCGCCAGCGCGTCCTGCAATTTCCGCATCCGCACCAGGGCGATGGCCTTGGAACTCAAGGCCTCCGGGTCGTCGGGGAACTGGGCGAGCAAGCCGTCGGCGATGGTGATGGTCTCCGTGTTGAAGCCCGCCTTGGTGTACAGGCCCAGCAGCAGCCGGGTCGCCTCGATGTTCTTCGGGTCGTTGGCCAGCACGCTGCGGAGCGTGGAGATCGCCAGCGCGATATGCTTGCCGTTGGGCATCTCCACGTGGACGCGGCACTGGGCGTAACGCAACAGGGCTTCGACGTCGTCGTCGTGCTTGCGCAGGTACCGCCCGAGCAGGTCGACCGCGGTGGCGTGATCGTCCTGGGCCGCGGCCGCCAGCCCGTCCGCGCGCCATCGCTCGGCCTCAGCGTTGATCTGGTGCACGCGGACCGCCATGACCACGGCCACGAGGCCCACCCCCACCACCACAACCGTCAGCAGGATCATCAGGCGGCGCTTGGTTTTTGACCGAATGCTCATATGCGCAGGATCCCTCGCAAGATCATCGTGAACGTCTGCCAGAGGATCACCAGGTCCAGCCGCCACCCGGCGTTCTCTACGTATTGCAGGTCATACTTGATCCACTCCTGGAAGTCCAACCCTTCCAGCCGGCTACGCTTGACCTGCCACAAGCCGGTAATGCCCGGGCGGATGCTCAGCCGCGCCTCACGCCACGGCGGGCAGAATTGGTTCTCCTCGAACGGGCTGGGCCGGGGCCCCACGAGGGACATGTGGCCCAGCAGCACATTGAAGAACTGCGGCAGCTCGTCGAGATCCAACGCCCGCAGGAGCCGCCCGACACGGGTCAGACGCGGATCGTTCTCGATGAAAAACTGCGGACCGTCCGCTTGGTTCTGCGCCGCAAGCTGGGCCTTGATCTTTTCGGCGTCCTTCCGCATCGAGCGGAACTTCAGGCACGGGAAGGGCTTGCCACCCATCGACTCGCGCCGGTGCGCGAAGAAGAACGGCCGGCCGTCTTCTAGCCAGATCGCCAGCATGATGA
Organism: Planctomycetota bacterium; assembly: GCA_029267795.1. Taxonomy (GTDB): domain Bacteria; phylum Planctomycetota; class Phycisphaerae; order Phycisphaerales; family Phycisphaeraceae; genus JAJUHR01. Next base: position 5,050 of record JAJUHR010000033.1, on the reverse strand, counting down.
TCGGATACAGCGGCAACGTCAGGACGACCACCATCAGCGCCACCACCACGTCAAACGCACGCTTCGAGAACAAGCTCAGCGAGGTCCGCCTGGCGGGCTTGACCAACCTCTCCAGCGTCTCGGTCCGCTGGGTGGGCTCGATCTCCCCCCATTCGATGGTGTCGATCGCGGGGCGGGCCTCGGGACGGTCCCAAAGCACCGCCGGGCCGATCACGCTGGACTCACCCGCCACGTCCCGGCCCACGCCCATCCACACAGGCCCGACGAGCTTCACCCCTGCGTCGATCTGCGTATCCCCGTCGACCCAGACGCCCGGGGCCACGCGCTTGGCTCGGCGGATCGTCGTCTCGGGGGCGTCCCAGGCCTGGACCAGGTCGCGCGTAAATTGCATCACCTCGTGGGCCACGGTCCGGTCGTACACGTCGGCGTCGACGGAGAGCGTGGCCCGGTGCGCGGCAGAAATCCGGCGCCGGAGGCTGCGCCACGCGGTCCGCGCGTCGGGCGCCGCCAGCCAAGCCCTAACGACGTTGCGGTCGGGCGTGATGGCAACGCGGGCCAGACGAGAGTCCGCCCCCCCATAGGACCGCTGGAACCGCAGAAACTTGCCCTGAGAGTCGGTGACGACCTTCTCGCGGTAGCCGCGGTCCCCGGCGGCGTGCAACCGCAAACATACGACCCGGGGCTTGAGCCAATTCAAGACCTCCAGCACTCGGGTGAGGTTAAAAACCGCCAACAGCCGCGGATCGGTCAGCAAGAACAGCTCCGCGTCCTCGACGATCTCGCACGGCTCGCCGAGCCGCACGACCTGCACGCCCCGGGCGGCCCAGAAGCGGTCGTGAAGTTGGCTGGGCTCGAGCCCCCACACCGTGGGGTGCGCGCCCGCCCGAGCTAGGTGTGTCGGGGATGGCCGGATCATGGCGTATCGGTGTTACCGTTGCGGGCATGGATCCCGGCGCTGGAGGCCACCGCGTGGGCGACGGGATCTACCAACGCGGCCCGCTGCCCGTTGCTGGTGTCGGCCGACGACTTAGCCGTGCCGGCATCGATGCTCGTGGCGGCCAGCGACCGGCCATAGGTGTACGTCGAGCGGTAAAAGTCCTCGATGTCGGCCCGGTTGAACACCACCCCCGCGATACGCGCCCCGATCACGCCCAATTGGCTGAAGGCCTTCTCCGCCAGCGACCGGTTGTCCCCACGAGCGATGATCATCACCACGGAATCGGCTTCGGTAGAGGTGATCGAGGCCTCGAGGCTGCCGAGGATCGGGCCGGTGTCGATCAGGATGATGTCGAAGTTCCGCCGCGCCTCGTCCAGGACCCGCCGCAGCGCCCGCCGGGAAAGCTTGATCGCGTCGTTCGCCTGGGCGGCGCCCAGCGGCAGAATAAACAACCGGTCGATGCCCACGCTGGTCACGCACTGCTCCACCGGCTCGCCCGCCAGCGCGTCCAGCAGGCCCACGGGCATCTCGCTTTGAAGCTCCAACGCGTGGTTCAGACGCGCCTCGTCGAGATAACCCAGGTCGACCAGGATCGCGCCCAGCCGCTTGGGCGAAGTCTTCGAGATTTCCAGCGCTTCCTGCAGTTGAGCCTCGGTGATCAGCCCCTCACGCAACAGGACCTGACCGATCTTGCGGCGGATGATCGCGTTGACACGAGAGGTCAGGCCCGCCCCGACCAGGTCGCAATCCAACATCAACGTCCGGCACTCAGTCGCCGCGAACGACAGGCCCAGCGACAGGGTCAGGCTCGTCTTGCCGCTGCCCGCCGCGGGGCTCGTGATCGCGAAGACCTGCTGCCCGACGGTGCTCGACCCCAGCTGCAAGAGGTTGCGGATGTGGTGCACGCAGTGGGCGGCGTTGCTGGCCTGGCTCGGGTCGGCGATCTCGGCGGGCAGGTTCGGCAGGCTGCCCAGAACCGTGGCCGTGCCGAAGCCCGTCTGCGCGTCCTCCAGGTGCCGCAGCCGACGGTCCATCAACCCCACCAACAGCACGCTGCCAAAGCCCAGCGACGCCCCCGCCCCACCGCTGATCAGCATCAACGGCAGGGTGCGGTCCTGGTACGGAGAGATCGGTTCGTCCCCGCGGCTGACGATCTGCACCCGGCCGCTGACCGCGGACTCCACGTTCACCTGGTCGATCCGCAGCAGCGTCTCGTTGAGCTTCTTTTGCTTGTCCTGCTCCTCGGTGTCGAGCTTGGCGATCTGCTCCTGCTTGCGGCCCAGCTCGACCAGCTCAGCCTTGGCTTGGTCGTACAGCGACTGCACCAGCTTCTCGCGAGCCCGCAGCCGGTCCAGCTCGGTAAGCGAAGGTTTATTCTCGCTAGGGACGATGCTCTTGTCCTTCCCGGCGGCCTGCGAGGCCCCGGACAGATACCGGTCGGTGTACACCCGGCGGGACTCGGGCAGGTAAAGCTCGATCGACCGGTTCGTCGCCGCCAGCGTTTGCCGGGCACGCTCGACCTCACGGTGGCGAGACCCGTAGCGCGTCTCGAGCTGCGCCACATTGGCCTCCTGCTTGAGCCGATCCTGCAGGTAGGCCTTCATCGTCGGATCGACGGTCCCCAGTTCTTCGGCGGACAAGCCCTCCTCCTCGGTCACGGTGGTCGCGCCGGCCTGCGGCTCGGCCTGACCCGGCTCCTGGGGCTGCTGCGGCCCGGCCTGACCCGTCGACAGGCCCAGCGCGGTCTGCATCGCGGTCACCGCGACGCGGGCCTCGTTCAGCTCCGTCTCCAGCTTGCTCAGGGCGTCGAGCTTGTTCTGGTAGATCTTTTCCATGGAATCAGAGCCGAACTCCGAGGCCAGCGCGATCTTGCGGTCGCGCACCGCCTTCAGCTCGGAGGCCAGGATCGTCCGCCGCTCCTCAAGCACCTGCAGCAGGTCGGTGCTGTTGCTGATGTCGAATTCCTGATAAATCGCCTCGTAGGCCCTGATCAGCGCCGCCACCCCCAGCCTCGCCGCCCGAGGGTCCGAGTCGTCAAACGAGATCATGATCAACTCGGACCGCGGTGGGGCGCTGACGGTCATGCTGGAGGTAAAGTCCGAAATCTCCTCGTTGGTGGTGCCCCGGCCCAGCCCCGCCCAGTCCGCGTTCGTCATCGCCAGGTCCACCACACGCCGGCTCTGGATCAGCGACACTTGCGACTGAACGAACGCGTCGAACATCGGCATCAGGTCGCTCTGCTCGCTCTGGTACAGCACCCTCGGCAGCACCGGGGCGATCCGGATGATGCCCGTGCTGCGGTAGATCGGCTCGTAAAACAGATAGGCCCCCAAGGCCCCGATCACCAGACCCACCACGCTCAGGGAGATCGCCCACGCGTACCGGCCCTTCAGCAGCAGGTGCACCTTCATCAGCTGCGCGGTCACCCCCTGGCCCGAACCGCCAGTGTCCGGCAACTCGATCAGATCATCGGGTGGAAGCGGTGGCATCTCTGGATTCATGGCTTGACTCCCATGCGCATGGCGTCGATAAAGTGCAGGTTCGCCCCCACCAAGGTCTGAAAAACCTCTTCCTCCTTCGCAGCCGCGACACTCGCGTCGATCACGACCTGCACCTGCCCCGCTCCATAAAACCGCTTCTGATAATCCGCGGCGCTGTTCCTCATCTCCTCCATATCGGGCATGATCCGCCCGTCCGGGAGGACGATGAAGTTATCCACGATCACCTCCGCGGATTCGCCAAAGCTCATCGACTTGAACTTATATTGCGTCAGCGGGATCTTGCGGCCCTGCACCTCCCGCTCGAGCCGGCGGGTGTGCCTCATGACCATGCCGTGGGCCGGATAACAGTTCGGCGGGTAATGCCCGAGCATGTCCCGGGCGTCGCCGCACTGCACGATCAGGAGGTTCGCCGACATGCCGGCCTTCGAATTGACGTACTGCCGGCTGATCAAGACGTTCGGCCTCAGCAGCGCCAGCGCCGCAGGCGGCACGCTCACCTCCGAGCCGATCCAATCGCCGATCACCCAAGGGATCGTCTCCCTCAGCTCACGCAAGTGTTCGTGGTACGGGCTGGCGTCCTCCGGGGTCGCATAAGACCTCTTCTGGATCGCCATGCCCACCACCAGGCCCAGCGTGGCCACCGGGGGCAACAGGGCCGTCAGCCATCCGCGCACCATCGACTCGCCTCGCTTCAGTTGTAAGCCAGGGTGTAACGGCACACCGGGATCAACGCCCAACGCAACACACGGATGATCCCCATCAGCAACAGGAACGCCACCACCAGCATCACCCACCCCGCCAGGTCGTGGAACCGGTCCGCCACCTCGGCGCTCACGTTGCCGTACAGCCATACCGTCGGCACCATGCGGATCACGTTGCACAAAATCGCCGATAGCGGACTGGCCGCGACGATCAGCAGGCGAACGTAGCCGTACAGCGGCGTGCCGAACGCAAAAGCATAGGAAACCAGCACCAACGCAAACACCATCCGCAGCCCGTTGCACGCTTCGGCGATCGCCACGTCCACCCCATTGATGCTCAGCAGGTTGCCGTTGCGCTCCACCGACAGGCCCATCACCGCGAACAACGTCTGGGTCAGCTCCGCCATCGTCGTCTGCAGCGGGATCGCCACCTGCTGACGCACCATCCCTGGCACAGGCACTAGAAACACTAACACCAGCACCGCTGGCAGCACCTTCCGCGGGATCTCCATCCCAATCACGGAAAGCAGGCAGCCCACCACCACCAACACCGCCCCCGCATGCCAGATGGATTGCGCCGCGTTGTGGTAGCCATATCCAAAAGCAGCCCACCCCGCCGCCACTAACAACGGCCCGATCCAACCCCCGCGGGGGTGGCATTGACGGAACCGGCTCCGACGCACCCACACCAGCCAACCAGCCACTACGGGCACCAAAAAGATGTGGCTGGACTCCTCGTCCTTCACGGCGATGTCGAAGATGTCAACCCAGGCCTCCCACGTCACAGCGATACCCAGGGCCGTCAGAGCGGCCGCCCCGATGGCATGCCAAACCGTCCACCCGTTCCTGATCCACGCCCGTGGGATCATCCCGAGCGATTCCCTTTGAGCAAGCCCCTACCTACTAAACGG
>JAJUHR010000338.1 GCA_029267795.1 Planctomycetota bacterium | reverse complement strand
CCTCGGCGGGCTGGGCATGCTCATGGTGGTGCTGATGAGCAACGCGCAGCACCACGCGATGTCCATTACCTGGAAGGAATTCCTCAACTACGCCCAGCAGGGGGCGTTCAAGGAAGGCGTGGTGGTCGAGGACGACCGGATCGTCGGCGTGCTCAAGGACGCCCGGGGTCTGCCCTCCAACACCAAACCGCCTTACCGCGTCTCTTGCGTCATCAGCCTGCAGACCAAGCCCTATTACGTGGAGCAACTGAACCAGCTGGGCGTGGATTACAGCGAAAAAGCCGGCGGCTCGCTGCTGATCCCCTTGCTGGTCAGCTGGGGGCCGGTGATCCTGATCGGCCTGCTGATCTATTTCTTCGTGTTCCGCAGCATCCGCAACGCCGGCGGCCCGGGCGCCATGCTCGGCAACTTCGGGCGCTCGCGCCACCGCGTCACGGGCAAGGAGCACTCCAACATCACCTTGGCGGACGTCGCGGGGATCGACGAGGCCAAAGAGGAAGTCGGCGAGATCATCGAGTTCCTCAAGAACCCCAAGAAGTTCCAGCGGCTGGGCGGGCGCGTCCCCCGGGGCGTGCTGCTGATCGGTTCCCCGGGCTGCGGCAAGACGCTGCTGGCCAAGGCCGTGGCGGGCGAGGCCGACGTGCCGTTCTTCTCCATCAGCGGGTCGGACTTCGTGGAGATGTTCGTGGGAGTCGGCGCCTCGCGCGTCCGCGACCTGTTCAAGCAGGCCAAGGAATCCAGCCCCTGCATCATCTTCCTCGACGAGATCGACGCCGTGGGCCGGCGCCGCGGCAATGGCTTCAGCTCCGGCGGGCACGACGAACGCGAGCAGACCCTCAACGCCATCCTCGTCGAGATGGACGGGTTCGACACCAACGACCAGGTGATCGTCATGGCGGCCACGAACCGGGCCGATGTGCTGGACCCGGCGCTGACCCGCCCGGGGCGGTTCGATCGGCAGATCCACGTGCCGCTGCCGGACATCAAGGGCCGCATCGAGATCCTCAAGGTCCACAGCCGCAGGATCAAGATGGCGCAGAACGTCGACCTGGAGCGGCTGGCCCGCGGCACGCCGATGTTCTCCGGCGCCGACCTAGCCGCCATCATCAACGAGGCCGCTATCGCCGCCACCCTCCAGGGCAAGGACTGGGTCGAACAGGACGACCTGGAGGAGGCCCGCGACAAGGTCAAGTGGGGCCGGGCACGCAAGAGCCACCAGATCGACGAGCAGGAAAAACGCACCATCGCCTACCACGAGGCCGGCCACGCCACCGTGATGTACTTCGACCCCCACGCCGAGCCCCTGCACAAGGTCACCATCATCCCCCGCGGCCAGGCCCTGGGCGTCACGTTCATGCTGCCCGAGAAGGACCGCCACATCTACACCCGCAATCAGCTGCTCTCGCAGCTCCGCGTGACCTTCGGCGGGCGGATCGCCGAAGAGATGTTCTGCAACGACATCTCCAGCGGGGCCGCCCAGGACATCCGCCAGGCCTCGGCGATCGCTCGCGCTATGGTCACCGAGTACGGCATGAGCGATAAGCTCGGCTTCCTCCTCTACGCCCAGGACGAGTCACGCAACCCCTGGGAGCAGCCCGAGCGGCTGTACAGCGAACAGACCGCACGGCTGATCGACGAGGAGGTCCGCCAAATCATCGACTCGACCTACAACCAGACCCGCCAGCTTCTGGAGCAGCACCGCACCCAGGTGCAGCGCCTGGCCGAGGAACTGCTGCGGTACGAGACCCTCACCCGCGACGAGGTCGACAAACTGATGCGCGGCGAAAGGCTCACCAAGCAGACCGTTGGCGACGTGATCAAGACCGAACGCGGGAAAATCGCCGCACCCCCTAAACCCGCCGCCTCCGCGGTCGAACCGCTGCTGGGCAACGGCCCCGCTGGCCCGCTGCCCTCTCCGGCCTGACTCACCCGGCTGGATCCACTAGCCGCGACTGGAAAGCCGCGGTTATGCCCCGTCACTCGCGGTTGGAAAGCCGCGGTTGACTTTGCGACACCTCACCCCAGAACGGCTCATCCGGCGGGTGTACAATGAGGGGCTACCCGACCGGGTAGCTCAGCCGGTAGAGCATCGGCCTTTTAAGCCGCTGGTCGAGGGTTCGAATCCCTCCCCGGTCATTGGCACGTCCCGCGCCGCTGCGTCGCTCGGCAACCTGCTGGCAGCGCTGGAAGCACTCGATTCCGCGGGCCGGCAAGCCGCCGCGGCGGATACGCTGGCGAATTCACGGGCCGCGGCCTGGACGCCACTTTGAATGGATACGATGAAACCTTTTGTTATGACCCGACTTCAGACATTACCGCAGCCCGCGACCCAACCCGCGGAACTGATCCGCAACGTGGCGATCATCGCCCACGTGGACCACGGCAAAACCACCCTGGTCGACCGCCTGCTCTACCAGTCCGGCATGTTCCGCCAGGGCGAGCTGGACAAGCTCGCCGGCGGGCAGCACGGCCTGATCATGGACTCCAACCCCATCGAGCGCGAACGCGGCATCACCATCTTCTCCAAGAACTGCGCCGTCACTTACCACGCGCAGGACGGCCGGGAATACAAGATCAACATCATCGACACCCCCGGTCACGCGGACTTCGGCGGGGAGGTCGAGCGCGTGCTGATGATGGCCGACGGCGTGCTCCT
>JAJUHR010000413.1 GCA_029267795.1 Planctomycetota bacterium | reverse complement strand
ATGCTCCTGCAAGCCGCCAAGGACCTGCAGTTGGACCTGACCCATAGCTGGATGATCGGCGACCAGGAGGACGACGTCCAAGCCGGCGCCGCCGCCAAGGTGCGCACCATCCGCCTGTGCCCGGACCCCAACGCGGGCCGAACAGGGCGAAACGGCAGCAACGATCAGCCACATCCATCCCCAGACACCGCCTCGGAGGCCGCAGTCAAACCCGACTTCACAGCCCCATCCCTCATCGAGGCGGTCAAGCTCATCGCCCAGCACCCCAGCAGGCTCGAACCCACCAGCGACGGAACCGCCCGTAAACCCCCGCACCCATCGACGCCCGCCGTCACGCCCATTGCTATCCCCGCGCTTGGCCACCCCGCCGAACAACCCGCCGCTGTTCTCGCCGGAGCACGGCCTGGCTCTCCCACACGCTCCACCTTAACTGGGGCGGGGTCGGCTGCCGCGGCGAGATCCCGTGGTATCCCCTCCACGCCGTTGCCGCAGACCCAAACACCGGCCATCCACCAGGACCCGCAGGTCAAACCCGCAACACCAACTTCCTCCCCATCCACCCCGACACAGGCACGTGCGACTTCCGCGGCCACTGCGACGCCGGAAGCTCTTTTCCCGGGGATTCCGGGGGTTCCGGGGGAGCCCCCCGAACCAAGCCCCACGGGATCGCACACCGATCAGCCGCACACGCAGGCCACGCTTGCCGTGCAGCCCCAGCCCGACACCCTCGCTCCGTCCGGGTCGCACGAGGGAGATCCCGAGGCGGTTCCATCGACCGCGATGGGCGTCCTGCGGCAAATCCTGCAGGAGTTACGACTCCAGCGCGCCGCCCGGGCCGACTTCTCCTACCTCACCGTGTTGGCTATCGTTTTGCAGATGATCGCGGTTGTGTGCCTGCTCGGGGCCCTGTGGATGGGTGCGGGCGACCTAGCGCAGTACATCCGCTGGCTGGGTGCCGGCTTGATCCTGCAACTGGCGACGATCGCCACCCTCCTGTTTCGGCGTTGATCCGGCCTGATCGCATTCCCATCGCCAACTCCCCCGTTTGATTCGCGGCCCACAGCGTTCTTCGTTCGGGTGGGGTGGCTGGGGCAGAGCGTAGCGACGCCCCGACCTTTGCCGCGGTGCCACTCCGCTCCACCACAGCCACCTCGAGCCCCAGCGCTCTGCACACACTTCAACGAAAAGCGCTCTAAGGTTTCAAGTCCACGGCCGGGGGATATACTTTCACAACCAGCGGACCGCGATTGCCAACCTCTGGCTCGCCTATGCCACAGAACACCCCGCAACGCGTCTTGGTTGTCCTGCCGAACTGGATCGGCGACCTGGTCATGGCGACCCCCACACTGCGGGCCACACGCCACCTGTTCCCCCACGCCCACATCACCGCCCTGGTCCGAAGCCCGATCAAGCCCGTCATCGAAGGCTGCCCCTGGGTCGATCGCATCGCGACGATCCGCCCTCGCCGCAAGGGCCGGGCCGACGTCCGCCGTACCGGGCCGTTCAACCTCGCCAGGCGCCTGGCCGCCGGCCGATTCGATATCGCGATCCTCCTTCCCAACAGCTTCCGATCCGCACTGATCGCGCGCTTGGCCGGCATCCCCCGGCGGGTGGGCTACGACCGCGACGGCCGCGGCTTCCTCCTGACCGATCGCCTGCTCCCGCGGCGCACCCAAGGCCGCTTCATCCCCGTCTCCACACGCGACTACTACCTCGGCCTTGTGCGGTATTTGGGCGCCGCCGACCCCGACCCCACCATGCAACTGTTCACCCGCCCCCAAGACGACCAACGCGCCGAAGAAATCCTCCGCACCGCGGGCTTCGATCCCAGCAGCCCCCGCCGGCTCGTCCTCGTCAACCCCGGCGCTTCCTACGGCCAGGCGAAGATGTGGTACCCCGAACGTTTCGCCGCCGTGGCCGACCGCTGCGCCCAAGAGCTCGGCGCCGCCGTGGCCGTCACCGGCTCCCCCCGCGAGCGACCCATCCTGGACCGCGTCAT
>JAJUHR010000315.1 GCA_029267795.1 Planctomycetota bacterium | reverse complement strand
GTCGTGGAGCGGGCCGGCTGCGATATCCTGACGATCGGCCAATACCTGCAGCCGACACGCCACCACCTGCCCATCGCGCGCTGGGTCACCCCGCAGCAGTTCGCCCGGTTTAAGCAACTTGGCGAAGCAATTGGGTTCCGTCACGTCGAATCCGGACCCCTGGTCCGCTCCAGCTACCACGCGGAAGACCAAGTGCTGAGCCTAAGTGACGCGGCCCCAAGGGGAGCCGGTTGAGCGCGGATCGACGTGCGGCCTGCGGCAAACCCCCACGGACAGAAGCCGTAAGCTTGTCCCTTGGGTGGGGTTGAAGTGTGTTGCCGGCACTATCCGCTTCGATTAAAATAATCGTCTGCGCCGTACCAAAGCCGCCTAGCGGATCCGCGAGGTGAAGCGGACGCCAGGGGTACGGGGCACCCCGATGGTTGTCCAGCGGGCAGCCCCGACGGCGCAGCGGAGACCGGGCCCATGGCCGAATCCAAGGCACGCTTGTACGAAGGCTTGTTCCTGATCAATCAGGAGGCCATCGCTTCCGATTTTTCCGGCTGCCTGCAGCACATCCGGCAGATCCTCGACCGGGCCAGCGCCGAGGTGCTGGTCCTGCGCAAATGGGACGAGCGCAAGCTCGCTTACGACATCAAGGGGCAAAGCCGCGGCACGTTCCTGCTGGCCTACTTTAACGCCTTGCCCGACAAGATCGCGGGCATCGAGCGCGATTGTAACCTGTCCGAGATCGTGTTGCGTGCCTTGGTGTTACGCGCCGATCACGTCGGCGAAACCGAGCTGGAGCTGGCCAAGCGCGAGAAGGAATTCACCGCGGTTGAGGCGGCCCTGCGAAGCGAACGCGGCGGCCCAGCCCCCGAAGAGCCGGCCGCGGTCGGGAACTTGGACAACGAAGCGGAGATCGGTGGCGAAGGCGGCGACGAAGAAGGGGGGTGACCGCCCGCCCCCTGCCACGAAGACCCAGCCTCGGGTCCACGCACTTGGGACCGGCTCGCTGACTCAACCGCCCCCCATCGAAGTGGTTTGCAGCGAAGCGCTAACCGTCGGGGGAAAGCGTCGAGACGATCATGCCGAACCTGAACCGCGTCATGTTGATGGGCAACCTCACCCGCGACCCGGAGCTGCGGTATCTTCCCAGCAATATCCCCGTGGTCAGCATCGGGCTGGCGGTCAACCGCCGGTGGCGCAACCAGCAGGGAGAACAGCAGGAAGAAACCACGTTCGTGGATTGCGAGGGGTTCGGCCGCACCGCGGAACTGATCAACCAATACCTCAAAAAGGGCCGGCCGGTGTTCATCGACGGCCGCCTCAAGCTCGACCAATGGCAAGACAAGGAAGGCCACAACCGCTCGAAGCTAAAGGTGGTGATCGAGAACTTTCAGTTCATCGATTCCCGCAGCAGCGACGACTCGTCGGCCAGCTCCGCCGAGGGATACCAGGGCCGGTCGCAGTCGCAGGGCGGCGGAGCGGCGGGGACGGCGGCCCCGCGCCCGGGTGGCGCCCCGGTGGGCAACGACGCGCATCGCCCGGTCGCCGAGGACGACATCCCCTTCTAAGCCGACCCCCGAGCCCACCACCGCTGACGGAACACACCATGAAGACGATCAAGCTGTTGCTGACCGAGACCGTGGAGAACCTGGGGATCGTGGGCGATGTGGTCCGCGTCAGGCCCGGCTATGCCCGCAACTTCCTCTTGCCTTGCGGCCTGGCCACGGAGCCGACCGAGGGCAACATCAAGCGTCTGGCCTCCAGGCGCGCCGAAGCCGAGCGCCAGCTCCGAGAGCAACGGGCCGCGATGGAAAGCATCATCTCCCGCCTGGCGGGCCACGAGGTGACCATCCGCCGCTCCGCCAACGAGCAAGGCGTGCTCTTCGGCAGCGTGTCTCACCGCGACATCGCCGAGGCGCTGCGTGCCGATGGGTTCGAGATCGACGACCGCGCCGTTCGCGTCGGTGAGCCGATCAAGCGCCTCGATTCGTACCGCATCACGCTCGTGCTCGGCCCCGACCTGCGTACCGAGATCAAACTCTGGGTGGTCTCGGATAAGCCCGCCGAGGAACTCGAAACCGAGGCCGCTGGCAAGCAGCCCGCCGGCGCCAGCGAGCCCGCCGCCTCGACCGAAGAGAAGGACGCCCCAGCCGGCAAGCCCGCCCACGCCGCGAAGCGCTGACTTCACGCGGGTTATGCCGTGGGGCGCCCCGGCCGCACCACCAAATCTCAACACACTCCCCAACAGCCGCGGGTGGCAACCCACGGTTCGAAATGTAGGGTGGGCCTTTGACCCGCTCATGATGATTTAGGCCGCCGTGAACACACGGCGAGCTTGCAGCAGGGCGGGGCTTTGCCCCGCCGACATCGGCCGTGATCGCGATGGGCCGCCCAAAGCAACACCCAATCCGAGCTCATGCTTTATGGCGGGCAAACCCCGCAGGTCACACCACGCTGACCGTGGGCTTGTCCTGCGCCTTAGGAAACTGAGGGCCGGCAACGGTGGTTGGGGACGGGGCCGGCTGCGGCTGGCCGCCGCGGTCGCTGGGGTACCTGACCCGCCGGTGGTAGATCGCGCCCAGGGTCTTGGTGATCGATCGCTCGATCTTGTTCAGCTCCTGCAGCGTCAGATTGCAGTCGTCGAATTGCCCATCCATCAGCCGTTTGGTGGCCATCTCGTGCACCAGCGCCTCGAGTCGCTGCGCGCTGGGGTCCTCGAGGCTCCGGGCGGCGCTCTCCGCCCCGTCGCAAAGCATCAGGATCGCAGCCTCCCGGGTCCGAGGCTTGGGCCCGGGGTAGCGGTAGTCGGCCTCGTTCGGCGCCGGGCCGGAGCCCGCCTCGTGTCGCTTGCGGGCGGCGTGATAGAAATATTCCACCAGCGTCGTGCCGTGGTGGGACTCGATGAAATGTCGGATCACCCGCGGCAGCCGGTACTGGCGCGCCATCTGCACCCCGTCACGCACATGGCCGGTGATGATCTG
>JAJUHR010000112.1 GCA_029267795.1 Planctomycetota bacterium | reverse complement strand
GGCGCACGACGTCGGGCTTTCCCCCGACGCCTGGTCGAGCTTGCCGCCGATCGGGGAATACAGGCCCTTGTTAGGCGGCCTGCTGCGGCGCAGCAGCAACACCCTGCCTTGGGCGTCGGACAGATAGCACAGGACGGCAATCTGGTAGCGCAACGGGCTCGATCCCGAAAACCCCGCTCACATGCCCCGCGGCGTCTAACGATCGGCTACCGTAGCGTCCTCGGCGGGCTTGACGCTGCTCTCTGATCGGAACGCGGCGGCATCGGGCGGTTCAATCCAGTCCTCGCAACCGGAGAGTTTCAGTTCAGATGGGCAGGTCTTACGATAACCCAGCTTCCGGATGACTTCCAAGACCTCCGTCCATGTCGGGAACGGCTTCTGGTTGACCCTCTTGTACGCGTCGATGGCCCGGACGAACAAGAACTGCTCGTCGGTCATCTGACCCTCCTCGGCGGCCTTGGCGAAATCCGTCCTGCGGCGGCCGGGACCCCGCCGCCTTTCCAGACCCGTCGGCTGCAGGCGTCGGTCGACCACAGACTGGCGACGGTCTTTGCCACTCCTGCGTTCCTTGTCCGCTGGCCACGGCTCTTGCATGCTTGAACTCCCCACCCCTCCCACCCGCCTCGCTGCACGCGCGGCTGTGGGCTTGACCCCCTCTCAAAAATCACCGTCCTCGTCTTCCTCGTCCTCGTCCTCGAAGAAGTCGTCCTCGTCGCCGAGGTCTTCACCCTCTTCTTCATCCTCGTCTTCGAAAAAGTCCTCCTCCTCCTCTTCCTCTTCTTCCTCTTCATCTTCATCGTCAAAAAAATCATCATCCTCTAAGTCTTCGTCGTCGATCATTTGAATCGCTCGACGCTCTGGGCCCCCAAGGCTGTCGACACCGGGCTTCCCGTGTTCCCACGCCGTGTCTTGGATGATTTCATACACCATGGCCAGAACCTCCCAGCAAGGTACCTTGTATGTTATTCGGGCGCGCCGAATCCGACCCGGCCGACGTTGGCCCAGGGCTGACTGGCGGTTACACTATCGGGTGACTCGAGTTTGTCAATGCCAATATGGACGCCGGGATGATCTGGGCGATCTGTCTCGCCCGAGTCTCCTAACGCCCGGGGGCGCCGGCCGGGCAACCCCGCCCCTCCGGGACGCAGAAGCAACGGCCCCCCCAGCCCCCCAGACCCCACGCCGTTCTATGGCGCCAGGCTGCTGTTGGCAACCATGCAACGCAAAGATCTCAAGCCGCCAGTGGGAACGACCGACGTGAATCAACCCGCCTCACGCAGCAACCAAGCACGCTGGCACCTCGCGGCCGCAGCCGCTGGCTGGTTGGTCCCAGGCCTCGGCCATTGGTTTATCGGCCAGCGCCAACGGGCGGTCATCCTTGCCGTAACCATCGGGTCGCTGTGGGTCACGGGCTTGGTTATCGGCGGCCTGGACGTTTGCGATCGGCAACGCAACTCAGCGTGGTTCATCTTGCAATCGCTGGTCGCCCCCTCCCTCGCGGTCGACTGGTACCAGTCACAACTACTGCCGATCAAGTCCGACGAGGATTGGTCCTCCACCGAGCTGGTCCGCTCTGCGATGGAGCCCAGCTTCGGCCACCCCAACGAGCAAGGGATCTTATACACGGCATTGGCGGGTCTTCTAAACCTTTTGGTGATCTTGGACGTGATTTACCGGGATGGAGAACCCGGACCAACGCACCCCGTCCCGGCGGGACACGCTACGGACTAATCAACCCCACCAGCACTCCTCCAGCTCGAATCAACTCTCATGGAGCAATCCATCGACCACGTCGCGTTCGCGTTGCACCCCCTCACAACGCTGGGATTCAGGCTCCTCTACGGGCCGCTGCCGTTGGATCGGTACCAGATCTTCATGCTGCTGCCTTTGATTGTGGCGATCTCGATCGTCTACAAGACCATCAAGGTCCACAACCTGTCACAGCTGCCCCGTCAAGTGGCCATCCTCGTGACGCAGATCCTCGTGTTCATGGTGCTGGTCACCTCAGCCCTGTGGTTGGTCTCCGAGTTATTCTGACACACCGGCCCCGACGCCGGCGACAAACGCCTATGCTCTACGATGCTCGCAGCCGATGGTGTAGAGGAAGCATGCCCGCGGCTGGCCGCCCTGTCGATCCGATCCCGTTTCCGGGCCTGTCGCCTCTACATCGAAAGCCAAGGCCATGAAAGAACTGCTCATACGACTCGCCGCCGGGGAAACGCTTAACGCCGATCAGGCCAGGCTGGCGTTCGAAGCCATCATGACCGGCCAGGCCACAGCCGCCCAGATCGGGGCGTTGCTGTCGATGCTGCAGCTTCGTGGCCCGACCGTCGCTGAATTGACCGGCGCCGCCCGCGTCATGCGCGAAAAAGCCGTGAAGGTCGTGGTCCCCAAGGGCCTGACCGTGATCGACACCTGCGGCACCGGCGGCGACCAAGCCCGGACGTTCAACATCTCCACCGCTGCCGCGATCGTTGCCGCCGCGGCCGGTCGGCCCCACGGCGTCGTCGTCGCCAAGCACGGAAACCGCTCGGTCTCCAGCAGCTCCGGCAGTTCCCAGGTGCTCGAAGACCTGGGCGTCAACCTCCGCGCCCCGGGCCACGTTCAGACACGCTGCTTAGACGAGGCCGGCCTATGCTTCTGCTTCGCCCCCAACCACCACCCCGCTATGAGGCACGCGGCCGAGGTCCGCCACGACCTGGGGTTCCGTACGATCTTTCACTTGTTAGGACCGCTGACCAACCCGGCCGGCGCCAAGCGACAGTTGATCGGCGTATTCTCGCCCCAGCTCACCGAGCTGTTGGCCCACACCCTGCGGAATCTGGACGCCGAACACGCGATGGTCGTGTACGGCCGAATCGCAACCGGCGGCGGCATCGACGAGCTGAGCACGATGGGCCCCACACGCATCACCGAATTGCACCACGGAAAAATCCACTCCTTCGAACTCGACCCCACCCAGTTCGGCCTGCCCCTGACGAACCTTAAGGCGCTTCACACCGATAGCCCCCAAGAAAGCGCCAGGCTGATCTGGTCCTTGTTGCACGGAGACCGCGGCCCGGCACGCGACATCGTGTGCCTCAACGCCGCCGCGGCCCTGGTCGTCGGAGGCGCCGCCAACGACATCGCCCACGGCCTGCGGATGGCCGCCGAGGCGATCGACGGCGGCGCTGCCTCCGCCACGCTCGATATGCTCATCCGCATCTCCAATACGCAGACCACCCCGTCTTCAACCTGAACTCTCACGGCGTCGCCCAATCGGCCCCCCGCATCGCAGCCCCGCCTCTGCAGCCCGGGCACACCGCTAGAATAGCCTTGTGCATCACGAGCCTTATAACTTGGCGATCGAAACCACCAGCCCGCGCGGGTCCGTTACGCTCGGCCGCGGGGACGAACCGCTGGCCTCCGCGGACCTGCCGCCCCAGTCACGCCACCGCGTCGAATTAATGCCGACGATCGACCGGGTCTTCAAGCAGTTCGGCGTTCAACCCCGCGAACTGGCCGAGGTGTATCTGTCCATCGGCCCCGGCTCGTTCACCGGGCTGCGCATCGCGGTGGCCACAGCCAAGTTGCTGGCGCAGGTTCTGGGGGTCAAGCTCGTCGCCGTACCCACGCTCGACGTCGTTGCACAAAACGCCTCGCGTCCGTCGACGGAGCGGGCCGACACCCCACCCATCGCGGAACATCTCGCCGTAGCCCTGGCCCACAAAGGCGATCGGGTCTACGGCGGCTACTTCAGGTTTAGCGGCTGCTTCTGGGTTCGGTGCGGCGAGCCCCGGCTGGCAACGGTCGAAGACTGGATCGCAGCGACGCCCCGGCCGGCGTCGGTCATCATTGGCCACGATGCCGCGGTCCCATCCCAGGTCGCCCCCGACCTCCGCGTCTTGCCGCCGGAATCAGCCGTGGCCCGCAGCACCGCCGTGTGGCGGCTGGGCCGCGCCGCCGCCCAAAGCGGCCGGTTCATCCCACCCCACGCCCTGCTGCCGTTGTACGTGCGCCCCCCTGAAGCTGAGGAACTCTGGGATCAGCGCCACAAACACCCCCACGCCGACCCCAAGGGCGTCGCACCCGCAAGCCCCGCCACAAGCAACCCGGAACCGCCGGCCTGGCCCACGACAACCCGCAAGACTCCCGCGGAGGTGCGCCGACCATGATCCCCAAGATCGTCATCGTCGGCCGCCCGAACGTGGGCAAATCCAGCCTACTGAACCTGCTGGCGGGCAGGCGGGTCAGCATCGTGGACCCCACCGCGGGTGTGACACGCGACCGCGTCTCCTGCATCGCCCACCTCGAGCCGAGCGATCCCAACCTCGGGCCACGCACTTGTGAGATGATCGATACCGGCGGGTATGGCATCCAAGACGCGGACCACCTCACCGCCCATGTCGAACGACAGATCGAACTCGGCTTGGCCGAGGCCCAATTGATCCTCTTCGTCGCCGACGCTCAAACGGGAGTCGTGCCCTTGGACGAGGAAGTCGCCCTCCTGCTGCGCCGCCACGGGCTGACCGACCGCGTTCTGCTGGTGGCCAACAAGGTCGACGGCCCGCGCGACGAGCCCTCGGCGCACGAAGCGGCCCGCCTCGGCTTCGGGACCCCCATCCCGGTCTCCGCCTCCAGCGGCCGCAACAAGGAATCGCTGGTCGACGCGATCTTACAACGGCTGCCCGCCGAACCGCCCGGCCCCCAAAGCCCCGAGGCCGCCCCGGACGCCGGGGTGCTGTTGGCGATCGTCGGCAAGCGAAACGCGGGCAAGAGCACCCTGGTCAACGCCCTGGCCGGCCAGGAACGCGTGATCGTCAGCGAAACCGAGGGCACCACGCGCGACTCGATCGACGTGCGGTTCGAGATGGATGGCAGAGTCTTCACCGCCATCGATACCGCCGGCGTACGCAAGACCAAGAGTCTTAAGGGCGACATCGAGTTCTACAGCCGGCACCGCACGCTGCGTTCGATCCGCCGGGCCGACGTCGTGCTGCTGCTGATCGACGCCGCCGTGCCCGTCAGCCAGGTGGACAAGCAACTGGTGAACGAAATCCTCAAGCACCACAAGCCGTGCCTGATCGTGCTTAACAAATGGGACCTCGTCGAGGCCGAGCACACCCCCGAGGAATACGTCAAGTACCTGGACTCGGCCTTGGAGGGGTTGCGGTTCGGCCCGGTCGCGTTCGTTAGCGCCAAACACGGCCAGGGCTTGCGCGAAGCCGTCGCCACCGCCTTGAGCTTGCACGAGCAAGCGGGTCGCCGCGTGACCACCGGCCAGCTCAACCGAGCGATGGAGCAGGTGTTCGCCGAGCGGTTGCCGCACTCCGGCACGGGCAGGCGGCCGAAGGTGTATTACGCCACGCAACTGGCTGTGCACCCGCCGACCATCGGGCTGTTCGTCAACGACCCCGCTCTTTTCGACGCGGCGTACCAGCGGTTCCTGATCAACCGTTTCCGCACGCTGCTGCCCTTTGCCGAGGTGCCGATCAAGCTGATCATCCGAGGCCGCCGCTCCTTGCCCGCCGAGGCCGGTTCCGCCGCGTCGCGCGAAGATTAACCGCCGATCAACCCCGGCAGCTTGCGGATCAGCCAGCGGGCGAAATCGATCTTGGTCATCCGCCCGGGCGACTCGCTCTTGCCGTCCGCCGTCAGCCACAAGGGAGTGATCGAGTCGCTCTCCATCGTGCCCAGGGGGTTGGCCACGACCGCGTCGACGCCCTTGCTGCGCAGCTTCTGGGCGGCGCGATCCTTCAGCTCCGCCGCCTCTTCGAGGGCGAACGCCACCACGCGCTGCCCGGGCCGCTTGCTCGCGGCCATAATCGCCACTAGGTCCGGCGTGGGCTCGAGCGTGAGCGTCAGCCGCTGGTTGGGTTCGCGTTTGAGCTTCCCCTCCGCCACGCAGCCCGGTCGGTAGTCCGCCACGGCCGCGGCCATCAGCAGCACGTCGTGGTCGCGCCAATGGGAATCCAGCAATTGCTTCAATTCCGCCGACGACTCGAAGCGATACACCGCGCATTTCCCTGGCAAGCCGCGTGGCACCGAGGCGGTCGCCCCCAGGCCCAGCAGCAGCGTCACCTCGTGGCCCGCCTGCACGGCCGCTTCCGCCAGCGCGATCCCCATCCGGCCGCTGGACCGGTTCCCGATAAACCGCACCGCGTCGATCGGCTCACGCGTCGGCCCCGCTGTGATCAAAACCCTCATCCGCAAACGATCCGCCACGCACCGCAGCCCGTGTGGTTGGGACACCCTCGCAGCTGAACAGTAGGAATCACGATGCGACCTGGAGCTGCTTCGGGCCGATGGTCACGATCGTCATCGCCCCCGCG
>JAJUHR010000310.1 GCA_029267795.1 Planctomycetota bacterium | reverse complement strand
TTCGATCTTTTTGTGAATCAGAACCTGGTGGCTCAGTCGGTGGTGATCCTAGGCCTGGTGGTGGCGTTGGGCTTGGCCCTAGGAGGAATCCGGGTTTACGGGATCAGCCTGGGCATCAGCGGGGTCCTGTTCGTGGGATTGGCCTTTGGGCATTTCCACTACAGCATCGACCCCCGCGTGCAGGGGTTTGCCCGGGACTTCGGCCTGATCTTGTTCGTATACACGCTGGGGCTGCAGGTGGGGCCGGGGTTTCTCGCGTCTCTGCGGCGCGAGGGGTTGCCGCTGAACCTGATGGCCAGCGGCATCGTGCTGCTGGGCGTGGCGCTGACGGTGTTGACTTGGTGGTTGGCGGGCGTGGAGCTGCCGGTCGTGGTGGGGATGATGTCCGGGGCCACGACCAACACCCCCAGCCTCGGCGCAGCACAACAGGTGCTCAACGACCTAACCGCGCACGACCCGGTTGCCCACGAAGCGATCGAGAACCTGCCGGGCTTGGGGTACGCCGTGGCCTACCCGTTCGGGGTGCTCGGGATCATCCTGGTCATGCTCTTGGCCCGCGTGATTTTCCGCGTGGATGTCTCGGCGGAAGCCGCGGCCTATCAGAAGGAGTCCGAGGGGGAGACCCCGCGGGTCTGTCACGCCAACCTCATCGTGACCAACCCCAACCTCGCCGGGGTGGCCCTGAAGGATGTTCCCTTGCCCGGGGGCGCCGAAAGCGGGATCGTGTTCTCCCGCATCCTCAAGGACGACACGCCGGAGGTGGCTCGCCCCGAGACCCGATTGAGCCTCGGGAACGTGGTCTTGGCGGTGGGCCCCCGCCAGCAACTCGACCAGCTGCGCGTGATCGTCGGGCGGGAATGCCCCATCGACTTGCGGACGCTGCGGAGCGGGATCGCGACGAGGCGGTTAATCGTCTCGCGGAAGGCGGCGGTGGGCAAGACGCTGGCGGAGTTAGGCCTGCCCGACCGCTTCGGAGTTCGGATCACCCGGGTCAGCCGGGCCGGGATCGAGATGACCGCCACACCAGGCTTCCGGCTGCAATTCGGCGACACCGTGCTGGCCGTGGGAGAAGCCGACGGGCTGGGCAGGGCCGCGCAAGAACTGGGGGATTCCGCCCAACAGTTGGACCACCCCCAGATCGTGCCCCTGTTCCTGGGGATCGTGCTGGGGGTGATCGTGGGGAGTTGGCCGATCTCCGTACCGGTCCTGCCGGGGCCGGTCAGGCTGGGCTTGGCCGGCGGGCCGCTCCTGGTGGCGATCGTGCTCAGCCGAATCACGCGGATCGGCCCGTTGGTGTGGTACATGCCCCTGTCGGCGAACTTCATGCTGCGCGAGCTGGGGATCGCGCTGTTCCTGGCCTCGGTGGGGCTGGGCGCCGGCGACCACTTCATGACCACCCTGCGGCAGGGCGACGGACTGTACTGGGCTGGGCTGGCCGCGGGGATCACGCTGGTCCCGCTCCTGACCGTCGCCCTGGTGGCACGGCTGCTCCTTAAACTGAACTACCTGAGCGTGTGCGGGCTGCTCGCCGGCGGCATGACGGACCCGCCCGCCCTGGCGTTCGCCCACACGCTCACGGGTTCGGAAGGACCCGCCATGGCCTACGCGACCGTCTACCCGATCACCATGATCTTACGGGTGTTGTCGGCGCAGTTGATCGTGCTGCTGCTGTCTCGATGACCCACCAGAACGCTTTTCGCGGCAGCCCAAAGCAGCGCTCGGGATCAAACCGGGGCCACGCTCACCCGGTTTCGACCGGATTGCTTCGCCGCGTACAGCGCTTGGTCGGCCAGCGAAACCAGGTGGGAAGCACCGGCCATACCCGGCTCGAATGCCGCCACCCCGATGCTGACCGTAATCGGACGCCTGGGCCAAGGCGCAGCCTGCACCGAGCGGCGGAGCCGTTCGGCCACCGCCGCCGCATCGGCCAGCTCGGTATTGGTCAGGATCACGGCGAATTCCTCTCCGCCGTACCGGGCCACACAATCCGTGTCACGGGTCTGTTTGATCAGCACCTGGGCCACGGCTCGAAGGGCCTCGTCCCCAGCGGGGTGACCGAAGGCGTCGTTGTATGGCTTGAAATCATCGATGTCCAACATCATCAGCGACAGCGGCAGGTAATATCGAGCTGCCCGGCGGAACTCACCCTCGAGGCGTTCCTGAAACGCGCGGCGGTTCATCACCCCCGTCAGGCTGTCTCGGGTCGCTAGCGCCTCGAGCCGGGCGTTGACTTCGAGCAGCTCGGCGCGCTGCGCCTCCAAAGCGGCGCGGGTTTCTTGAAGCTCGGCATTGCTGCGCTGCAGCTCGGCGTTTTTTCTCATCAGCTCCCGCTGCGCCTCGGCCAAATCGTGGTTGAGCCGGGTCAGGCCATCGTCCCGAGCGGCTTCCCGTGAGGTGGCCCCGATAATCAACAAGCCGTCGGTGGTGGCCGCCCCTACGAGATCCAGCCGCACCGCCCGCCCCCCCACCGCAGCGTTCAGCTGCCAACCGAAAACAGCCCCACGCGCCACGAGGGTATCGATGAACCTAACGGCCTCGTCGGCGCTGGCGAGGCCCACGATCGCCGCAAAGCCCCCGCCGACCGTGCCCGCGTCGGTGACGCCCAGGTCGTCCCAGATCACCCGCGTCACCGTGCCTCGACGGTCGCAGACGACCGCGAATCCCCCGGTCGATCCCTGTCGGTTCATGGTTCGCAGTTCAACTGCCCCAAAGGCGGCCGCGACGGCCGACCGGAGACGATGGCCCGGCGAGAGACGGTAGGCGATCATTCACGCCGTTGATACCCAGGCGCCACATCTGCTACATCGGCCCTCTCACACCCGCGGATCAAGTCAACGCAGGTCATACGTATCGCCCCGCCGGACTCCGGTCAATCGCATGGCTAACTTGACAGCCCCATCGCGGCCCAGTTAAAAGCTATTTTGCTACTTTGATCCATCGCCCGCCGGACCGGGCCCCGTTCGGTCGACCGCCAGGGGACATGCCATGGATGCTCAAGAGCGAGCACGGCTGATCCGAGAGCACCTGGACGCGATCGAAAAACTGCGCGGCGAAGAAGCCCCC
>JAJUHR010000159.1 GCA_029267795.1 Planctomycetota bacterium | reverse complement strand
CGCCCTGCAGGTTGTGCTCGCGGGCGCCGCGGATCGAAATGCACTTGGAGGCCATGGGAGCATCAAGCCGTGTTCACAGAGTCACCCGCCCCGCTCCCACGGATCGGGAATCACCGGATCCACCCCCCGCGGGGCCTGGGGGGCCTGGCTCACAGCGTCGCCGAAGTATACGGCAGCAGCGCCATATACCGGCGGGTGGCTGGGGCTAAGCGGAGCGTGCCCCAGTCGATGGTCCGGCGTTTCATACACACCTGGACGCTAACCTGCCCCGCCTTCTCCGACACCGTTATAGCGTCGCCGAAGTGTAAGGCAGCAGCGCCATATACCGGGCTCGCTTGATCGCCTGGGCGACCAACCGCTGCTCGCGGGCGCTTAAGCCGGTGCGCTTGCGGCTTTGGATCTTGCCGTTGGGGGTCAGCAACCGCCTCAGGTCGTTGATGTTGCGGTAGTCCACGTACAGCGTGCCATTGCTGCTGACGTGCGTAATCTTGACTCTGGGCGCCGCACCAAACTGAGTGAACTCTGCCACGAGTAAATACTCCGCCTTGGGTTCATAGTCCCGGCTCACCGGCCGGAGCGACGGAAACTTTTCGAATCGTTAATGATACCTGGATCAGCTCTGTGAGCCAAGCGTTCAACCCGGGAACCAACCAGCCCGACCCACCGCCGCGTCTGGGTGGCTGGGGCAGAGCACAGCGATGTCCCGGCTGCAGGTGCCGCCCCGCCCCCCTACCGTGTGACCCGCACCGGCAGCACCACCATCGGCAGGCCGGCGAAATGCAGCCGCCGCTGAAGGTTCATCGCCGCTTGGTTGTGCAGCACCTTCTGCCAGAAGGTTTCCTGCCGGAACGAGAGCTTCCCGGCGAAAAACACCGCGTGAGGGAACCGGTTTGTAACCTGACGGGCCAACCGCTCCAGCTCGTCCACGGCGTCCGTGCCCAGCGCCGACACGTACTCCGCATACAAGCCCTGACGCTTCACAAAGTCCACATATCTCTGCAGACCCTTGTCCGTTTCCCGGCGCAGGTTCTCGATCTCCTCCCGGCCCTTGAATCGGCTCGAATCGATCACCCCCACCCCCACAAACACGAAGTTTTTGAAGTGATCCCCGAACAGCCGCGGCACCGACAGCACCGTATGGAGCCCTAGTCCCGTATAGCCTTTGACAAAAAACACCGCGGTCGGCGCCGATGGGTCACACACCGGCTCCACACGCTTCGCTCCCGGCGGCAGGGGCTTCAGCAGGATCTCGTCGAGCTGCTCCAGGCCCTTCTCGGTCTGAAGGTAGTGGTGACGGATGAACAAGCACAACCCGATCACCGCCGAGGTGATCACCACGGTCACCCAGCCCCCAGCCGTGAACTTCAAGGCCGCCGTCGTGATCAGGATGCCCGTAGTCAACACCAGCCCCACGCCGTTGATCGCCAGGCGCCTGCCCCACCTCTTCTCCCGACCCCGCAACCGCCACCAGTGTCGGCACATCCCCAGCTGCGACAGCGAGAACGTCAAGAACACGTTGATGCTGTACAGCACCACCAACAGGTGCACGCTGCCCCGCGTATACAACAGCAACGCCAACGCCGCCCCGCCCATCAGCAAGACCCCGTCCTGCGTCACCAGCCGATCGCTCAACTGGTAGAACCGCCGCGGCACCCACGAGTCCAGCGCCATGTTGGCCAGCACCCGTGGCCCGTCCAGGAACCCCGTCTGGGCAGCGACGACCAGGATCGCCCCCTCCGAGAGCAACGTGAGCAGGAACAACGCCGTCCCAAGAGGAACACCGCCCACGTCCCAACCCCCCACCAGCGACGCGACCAGCGACGCGTTCAGCGTCCGACCCGGCTCGGACTTCACCCCCACCAGCAGGTACGCCAGCAGCAACCCGCTGGCGGTGAAGGCCAGCGAGATCGCCATGTACCGCATCGTCCGCCTGCCCGTCTCCACCCGCGGCTCGCGCAGGATCGGCAGCCCGTTGCTCACCGCCTCGATCCCGGTATACGTCCCCCCGCCCAGGCTGTACGCCCGCAGCAGGATCAGCACCAGCCCCAGCAGCCCCGCCTCCCGCACGCTCCCGACCGATTCGGCCCACGACGCGGAAACCACCCCGGGGGCCGAGCCCGCGTGACTCAGCAGGCCGTAAACCACCACGAAGGTGTGCGTCAGCAAAAAGGCTGCAAAGATCGGAACCAACACGATCACCGATTCCCGCACGCCCCTGAGGTTCAAAACCGTCAGCAACCCAATGGCCGTCGCCGCGAACACCAGCTTGTAGGGCTGGAAACTCAAAGGCAGGAAACTGAAAATCGCGTCGCTCCCGCTGGCGATCGAGATCGAGATCGTCAAAACGTAATCCACCAGCAACGCCCCGCCCGCCACCAACCCCGGGTACTGCCCCAGCAGCTTGGTGGCCACCAGGTAGCCACCCCCGCCGCTTGGAAACTGCTCGATGATCTGCGAGTAGCTCGCCGAAATCACAAGGACCGTAACGACCATCAAGCCCGCCAGCACCAGCGCCAGAAAGGTGTGCGTCCCCAGCGCCAGGAAAGCCTCTTCAGGGCCGTAGCAGGAGGACGACAAACCGTCCGACCCCAGCCCCACCCAGGCCAGAAACGCCGCCAGCGAGACCCGGTGAAACACATCGTGGGCCAGCGGGTCCTTCGCCTTGCCCAGGAACAGCCCGCGTAGGCGCTTCCCGAAGGTCCTGGGAGCGGGAGCTACGGCGCTCGATGGCCCTGTCGCATCTTCAAGGTTCGTGGCGTTCATGAAGCAAATAATAGTCCCACCTGTCTAGACCATGCCATCAGGACGGGTTTATGGCGAATTGATTTTCTATAAGTAAATTTCAATTAATTACTTGAGATTACTTTGTCGCTCTTTGAACACGCCGGTCGGGGTAACCACCGCTCTTCGATGCCTAACCGCCTCCTCCTCATTTCCATTTACGATCGGTCAGCCGGTCCGCAAGGGTTCGCGGTCCGTCTTGCTGATCAGCCACTCGACGCCGGCCCCGCCGGAAGCAAAGATGCGCTTACGGTACACAGGCAAGTAAGGCCGTTCGGTCTGGGTATGCCCCGCCAGGACCACCATCACGCCTCGCTGCTGGGCAGCCAGCACGTCATGATGCCGCATTTCGCCAGTGATTAACACATCGATCTGCCCCGCCTCCGAAAGCAGCGCCCCCCCTGCCCCCACGCACACCCCCACGCGGTGAATCCGCTTAAGTGATCTAGGTATCGATACTTCTAGCCTATCGGCTCCCAGTCGCCGTTTCACCAGTCGGACCAGCGACGCAGGGGCGATCGGCTGATCGAGTTCGACCACTCGGCCTTGCCCCGTCGCGGTCAACACCGCCTTCGGATCGGGTGGCTCTAGCCGGTAGATATCGAAAGCCGGCTCTTCGTAAGGGTGGGCACCCCGTAGCGCTGCGACGATATCCGCCAGCCGATGAGCTGGGCAGACCATCTCCAACCGCAGCTCGCGGACTCGCTCGAATCGGCCGCGCAGGCCAATCCTTGGGTGCGTTGTCGCTCCGCCCCGGAAAGTCCCTTCGCCAGCGACAGCGAACGAGCACTCGTTGTAATCCCCGATCACCCCCGCCCCCGCCGCCGCCAGGGCCGCCCGCAAGGCATCCAAGTGCTCGCTCGGCACGAACGTCACGAGCTTATAACCGTGCCCTTGAACTGCCCCCGTCTGCCGAATCGGGCGTCGGCTTCCCGCACCCAGGCCGTCGCACAGCCAGTCGTTTAGGCCCCCTTCCGCCGCGTCCAATGCGGTGTGGGGAGAGTAGACCGCGATCCGCTCCTGCACCGCCCGCAGGATCAGCCCCTGCTTGGGGTCGGCGGTGGTCAAAGCCAACAACGGCTGAAAGATCAGCGGGTGATACGCGACGATCAGCGAGACACGCTTGCCGATCGCTTCATCCAGCACCTGCTCCGTCAGGTCGATGCACAGCATCGCCCGCCGCACCGGCCAAGCCGGGTCCCCCACCTGCAGCCCCACCCGGTCCCACGATTCCGCCAAGTGTTCCGGCGCCAAGGTCCGCAATAACTGCACGATTGGTCCAACTTGCATCCCAACAGAGTACCGAAGGGCCTGTGATTGTGCAGTGGTTAGATTAAAGCTGCCGATGGACGTTGCAGATGTGTTATTTGATGTCGATATGCTGACCGCGAAACCCACATTCCGGCCGATCGGTCAAGCCCCCCCACCCGGGCTCCCCCGCGACCCGCTGACGCCTCAGCAGCAGGCCGACGCCCTGCGCCGCATCCAAGTCCAGGCCGAGGAACGGGTCCGTTTAGGCCTGCAACTGCTCAAAGCCACGGAAGGTTACACCGCCCGGCAACGACAGATGATCGACCAGCTCCGGGCCGAGCAGGAACAGCTCCGCCAGCACCTGGAAAACGACATCGCTAAAACGCTGCAGACCTACGACCAATGGATGGCCAAGTTCGACGCCAAGTTCACCGCTGTCCTACAGCAAATGGAACGCAGGCTCGATGATTTGGCCTCACGCTGCGACCGCACGGAGCAAATCGCAGCCACCCTGCTGCAAAGGGTCGAACAGCTCCTGAGCGCCAGCTCCGGGGGTGCCGCTGGTTCCGGGGGTTCCGGGGCCAAGTCAGGGCAGGCTTCGTCATCAAGACCCAGGGCAGCCCGCAAGCCCAAGCCCGCCCGACCGCCACGCCGGGAGCCAACTCACCCTGCCGCAATCGCCGGAGCGTCCGTAAGCCAGACCTTAACCGATAGCGTGTCCGGGAGGGCCAGCGTGCCCGCTACGATGGCCGAACAACGGGCTAACCGCGCCGAGACTTCGCCAGCCGCGGGCGCCACCGCCCCCGCAGCGGACCCTGGCATCGCCCCTGCCCCCGCATCTGCTGCGGAGAATACCCCGGCTGCCGAGCCGATCCCCGATCCGACCGCCCATTTGGAATACACCCGGATCCTTAACGAACTGTTGGGCCAGGAAGATGAGGCACAATAGCGCCATCCCGGCAAGACGGTGCTGTCGGCCCGCTTCCTCTTACGCCGTGGCGGAGGCGGGTTTGCTCAGGGCCCGTTTGAGTTGTTTTAGGGCCTGACGGATGCG
>JAJUHR010000264.1 GCA_029267795.1 Planctomycetota bacterium | reverse complement strand
TGTGACCGCCGTCGCCTGGTTTCTTAGCCTTGTTCCGGTAACCGCTTAGGTCGTTCGATCCGCCCGGGAGGTTTGACATCCGTTCCGAACGACCGATACAGTGAAGTGCTCCCTTGTTTCCTATAGGACTGGGTTGGGGGAGCGTGGTGCCATGCAAGAGGACAGTCGGCCGCGCATCTTGGTCCTGGGGGGAAAAATCACCAGCCGCCATCCGGTGGCCCAAATCCTTTCTCAGCATTTTCAGGTTCACCAGGTCAATGGCCTTGAGCCGGCGCTGGCGGCCCTGCGGTCCGAGACTTACCACGGCATCTTCGCCGACGTGGGGGACTACCTGCCGCTCGAACGCGGGCTGGTCGGTCAGCAGTCGGCCCTGATCCTGAACACCATCGGCGAAGGGGTCTGCATCGTGGACGCCGAGGGGGCGTGCGTCTGGTCCAACAACCGGATGCGCAACTTCAGCCCCGACGTGTTCGAGAAGGTTAAGCAGTTCTGCCTGCAAGCTCGCTTGATCTTCACCAAGCAGGTCGGCGGGGTGAGCGACCCGTCGCAATACCGCTGCAAGAAATTCACCTTCGAAGCCGAGGGGGATCGCTATTACGAGCTGATGACTTCCCCGCTGCTGGACGACCAAGGCCGTGTGCGCCAGATCGTGGGCGTGGTCTGGGACGCCACCAGCGGGCGGCGTCTGCAACAGAAGATCGACGCCATCGACGCCGCCGGCCGCGAGCTGGCCAAACTCGAAACCGACGCCATTTCCAAGCTCACCCCCGCCGACCGCCTCCAGCTGCTCCGCGACAAGATCATCCGCTACAGCAAAGACCTGATGCACTTCGAGCACTTCGCGATCCGGGTCCTGGACACCCGCACCAACAAGCTGGAGCTGGTGATCGCCGAGGGCCTGCCTGCCGAGGCCATGGACATCGACCTTTACGCCCAACCCGAGGGCAACGGCATCAGCGGGTACGTCGCCGCCACCGGCCGCAGCTACATCTGTCACGATACGCAGCGGGACCCGCGTTACATCCTGGGCATCGAGAACTGCCGCAGCTCCTTGACCGTGCCCCTGCGCCTCCACGACAAGATCCTGGGCATCTTCAACATCGAGTCCGAGTCCGTCGGCGCCTTCAACGAGGACGACCGCCAGTTCGCCGAGATCTTCGGCCGGTACGTGGCGCTGGCCCTGCACATCCTAGACCTGATGGTGGTCGAGCGGTACACCACCACCGGTCGCCTGGCCGACAGCGTGGTCCAGGAAATGGCCCAGCCGCTCAACGACATCGTCACCGAGGCCCAGACGCTGATGGAGGAGTACATCGGCGACGACACGATGCGGGCCCGGCTTAACCGCATCACCCAGGACGTCGAGGCGATCCGCAAGACCATCCGCGACGTCGCCGCCGGCCCGCGCACCATCCTCGGCTCCGATGAAATCCCCGAGCACCCGCACGACCCGCTCTTGGCCGGCAAGCGCATCTTGATCGCCGATGACGAGCTGAACATCCGCAAGACCATCGGGGACATCCTCAAGAAACACGGGTCTGAATGCACGATCTGCAAGGACGGCTACGAAGCCGTGAACATGCTGGAGCAGCAGGACTTCGACCTGGTCATCTCCGACATCAAGATGCCTCACCGCAACGGGTACGAGATCTTCGCCGCCGCCCGCCGCCGACACGACAACGTGCCGGTGATTCTCATGACGGGGTTCGGCTACGATCCCAACCACTCGATCGTGCGGGCCTCCCAGGAAGGCCTGTCCACGGTGCTGTTCAAGCCCTTCAAAGTCGCGCAGCTGCTCCAGGAAATCCGCAAGGCCTTGACGCGACAAGTCCCGCCGGCCCCTGTGGACGATCCCTCCGTTTAAGCCGGGCCATGAGCCGACCTTCCCAGCCTCCGATCCCGGCACGTGAGGTTGTGGCACGGGCGATCGCCCGCGCCGCGGAACAATTTCCAGACATCGATCCTCAGCCTTTGAACACCGAGCGGTTACCCCCGCGCGACGCCGCCCTGGCCCTGGCGATCCACCGCACCGTCTTGCAGCGATGGCTCACGTTGGATCACCTCCTCGGCTGCTGGCTGCAGCGGCCCCTTCCGCGCCTGGAGCCCGCCCTGCAGGCGGTGTTGCTCTGCGGCGCCGCCCAGTTGCTCTTTATGGATCGCATCCCGCCCCACGCGGTCGTGGACGAATCCGTGAAGCTAGCCTCCGCGATGGTTCGGCGCGGCGCTGCTGGCTTGACCAACGCGGTCCTGCGCCGCTTGAGCGAGCAGGTCGATCGTTCCGCCCCCCGTGGTGAGCCCTGGGTTCCCAGCTCGGACCGTATTCCCTGGGATGGCGGGTGCGTCCGGTTGCGCAGCCCCTTGCTCCCCCCGCCACAGCCTTGGGAGACCTATTGGTCCGTCGTCACCAGCCACCCCCGCACCTTGGTCCGCGGTTGGCAAAAGCAGTACGGGACGGACGCGACCGAAGGCTTGTGCCTCCACGGCATCGAGACCCCGCCGACCATCGTTGCGGTCGAACACGGGTTCTCCTGGATCCCCAACGGTTCGGAATCTCCATACGAACCTCACGAGCAACCCGGGTTCATGGTTTGGCGGGGAACACACAGCAGCTTGGTGGAGTTCCTGACTCAGAACCCAGCCCGCCGGGTGCAGGACCCCGCTTCTGCTTTGCCGGTCCAGGCAGGCTCGACGTTGTCACCACGTCTCGTATTGGATTATTGCGCCGGCCGTGGCACCAAGACCCGTCAGCTCGCGGCCCAGCACCCCGACGCCCGAATCATCGCCACGGATGTGGATCCCCTTCGCTACGCCGAGCTGAGTCGTGTCTTCCACGGCCATCCGACCGTGACGGTGCGTGAGCCATTGCAAGTGGCCAGGCTCCTGGAGGGCAACGGGTGCGACCTGCTTGTGCTGGACGTGCCTTGCTCCAACACCGGCGTTCTGGCCCGCAGGCCCGAGGCCCGGTACCGGTTCAACGCGAAGACCTTGGCCAGCTTAGTCGGCTTGCAGAGGCGGATCGTTCGGCAGTCCGTCCCCCTGCTGCGTCCCGGCGGTTACGTCTTGTACAGCACCTGCAGCCTGCAGGAGCAGGAAAACCGAGCCCAGGTCCGCTGGCTCTATAGCGAGCAGGGCCTGGAGGTGCATCGGGAGGTTCTCACCCTGCCCGCCGGCCAGGGCTGCTCCTATCACGACGGCGGTTACTACGCCTTGCTGAAATCCCCCGGTACGTCCTAATGCCGATGCTTGACCGCAAAGGGGGGCAACGGATGGTCCGTCCTGGGCTCAGATCGGTCTTGCTTTCTTGCTCAGGTTTTTTTCGGGTGTCGACAATAAGCGAGCCAGTTTGGGGCACGGCCTAGCTCGGCAGACTACTATTTACAAACGGCGTCACGTGTGCGCAAGACAAAATGGCGAAAGGCCGCTGCGGCTGGGCCGGCGGCGTGATCGAGGGACCGTTATGGCTATACAGATGGAGCTATCACGCATCTTGATCCGCGAGACCGACGACACCCACGTGGT
>JAJUHR010000419.1 GCA_029267795.1 Planctomycetota bacterium | reverse complement strand
GATGTAGAAGCTGCGGAGGTCGGCCAGGAGCAAGATCGAGAGCAGGATCGTGCCACTGATGAGGATGCCGCCCATCGTGGGGGTGTTGGCCTTCTGCATCATCAGCTGGTTGAGGTCCTTGTTGTAGAACTCGGGGTTGTCGCCGATCTTGAGCTTCAGGAGCCAGCGGATGGTCCTGCGGCCGAGGAGTAGCACGACCAGGAAGCTCAAGACGATGGCTACGACGGCGCGGAACGAGACGTAGGTGAACACGCGGAAAAAACCGAACAGGCTGTGTTCGGTGAGCCAGGTCTTGGACCAGAGGATCAGGTTGTAGATCATAAGGTGGTTGGGCCGGCGGCGGTGGGGACGCAGCGGTTACGCCGAGGCTGGGCGCATTCTATCCGAAGCGGAGCGGAGGTCGAGAACCTGGCCTGGATGGCGGGGATCAGGCGTTCGAGGCGCATGCCACGGGAAGCCTTGAGGAGCACGAGGTCTCCGGGCTGGAGCAGCGAGGCGATCTGGCTGGGCAGTGAGTCCGTCCACTGCGGGAAGGCGTGCACGCATTCCGGGGGCCAGTGTTGCAAGAGGGCATCGGCGGCGTGACGCGATAAGTCCCCGATGAACACCGCCAAGTCGATCGGTCCTGGACTGGGTGAGCGTGTGCAACCTGGGGTGGCTGGGGAGGAGACGCGCCTCTGGGCACTGAGGGGAGCGATTGCTTCGGCGAGTTGGCGGTGGATTTCGGGGCCGTTCCGGCCGAGTTCAAACATGTCACCGAGCACGGCGACTCTGCGGCCGGTTGGGAGCGGGGGCTGGAGTTCGCAGAGCGTGGCGAGCGCGGCGCGGACCGATTCGGGATTTGCGTTATACCCATCGTTGAGGACGAGCAAAGGTTGTTCGGGCTGGCCCAGGTGCTCCATCTGAAGCCGCATGGGAACCCCCTGCGCGTTGGCCAATGCGTCGGCGACCCTTGCTTGGTCGATTCCCATCCAGTGCGCGATCGCGATTGCGGGCAGCGCATTGAGGGCGTTGTGCCGACCGAACAGCGGCAAGTGAAACGCGAACACCCCAGGAGAGCGCCACTCGAGTGTTACGGGCGAGGTCGATCGCCGCTGCCAGGTTGGGAGCTGTTTGATCGCGACGTTGAAGTTCAAGCCTTGGGCGTGGGCGGAACAATCGAGCAGTTGAAGGTCGTTGTGGCTGGACTCACCGAAACGGACCACCGCGGTGGTGGTGGGGATTGTGTGGAGGTGCTTCGTGAGCAGTGGCTCGTCGCCGGGGACGATTGCGAGGCCGCTGGGAGATACGAAGCGGAGCAGGGAAGCTTTTTCGGCGGCGATCGCGTCGCGCGTGCCGAAGGCCCCCAGGTGGGCGGTGCCGATGTTGGTGATCATGGCGACGTCGGGCTGGGCGATGGCGGCGAGTTGAGCGATTTCGCCGGGGTGGTTGGTGCCCAACTCGGCGACCACGAAATTGTCCGTGGGATCGGCGGCGAGCAAGGTCAGGGGAAGGCCGATGTGGTTATTAAAGCTCTTAGGGCTTTGAGTGCCTCTGAGGGAGCTGGAAAGGACGCTGTGGATCAGGTGGCGGGTGGTGGTTTTGCCGTTAGAACCGGTCAGGCCGATGACGATGGTGCCGCGCTCGCGCAGGACTCGGCGGTAGGCACGGGCGAGGTCTTGCAGAGTTACGAGCGTATCCCTGACGGCGAGGACCCCCCTGCCCATCGCTTGCGCGGCCTTGAGGAGGTCGGGTGTGGGGTCCGTGCTCACGATCAGAATGGATGCGTCGCGTTCGAGGGCCTGAGGGAGAAAGTCGTGTCCGTCGAAGTGATCCCCGCGCAAGGCTAGGAAGCATTGGCCGGTCCGGATGTTGCGGGAGTCGATGCTCAGGCCACGGGTTGCGGTTGCGGCAGCGGGGGTGGGGGGTTGGATGAGCCAACGGCCGCCGGTTGTCTGCTGCAG
>JAJUHR010000204.1 GCA_029267795.1 Planctomycetota bacterium | reverse complement strand
CGTCTGCTGCGACACGAGCCGGATCGCCTGACCCTCACCGAGCCCAACTGGGAAAAACTCCTCAAGCGGTTTAGGGACGATGGGCTGGCCCTGCCGCCGGAGCCCCGGCGATGGGCTTTCGACGCAAAGAGCCCCAAAGCTGCGAGCATGCTCGACGTGCGGATGCTCTTTTCCGCGCTGGTCGACGCGGATTTCTATTGGACGGAAGCCCACTTCGCGGGGGATGGCAACGAGCCGTATCAGCCGAGGAAGCCCGGGCGGGACCTGGATCGAGAAACCGTGGCTAAGGCTTTAGAAGCCCTGCAGCGCCATTGCGGGGGTATCCGCGCCCGGTCGACGGACGCCCCGCACATCAACCGGTTGCGTGACGACCTGCTACGGGCGTGCCTGGCTGCGGGTGAATGGCCGAAAGGTGTGTACACCCTCTCTGCCCCGACGGGCGCGGGCAAGACGTTGGCGATGCTGGCGTTCGCCCTGCAGCACGCGGCGGTGCACAGCCTTCGTCGGATCGTGGTCGTGATCCCGTATCTATCGATCATCGAACAAACAGCGCGGATCTACCGCGAGCTGTTCGAGCCCGTGTTCGGCCCGGATTTCGTGATCGAGGACCACAGTTTGGCCAGGCCGGGCGGGTCAAGCGGCGGTGGCGCCGGGGGTGTCACGCCAGTGCGGGACAACGAGGACGAAGCGACCCGCCACGCGCACCTGCTGGCGGAGAATTGGGACGCGCCGCTGATCGTCACCACCAGCGTGCAGTGCCTCGAATCGCTTTTCGCGAACCGGCCCGGTCCGTGCCGCAAGCTCCACCGCCTGGCGCGGAGCGTGATCCTGTTCGACGAGGCGCAGACGCTGCCGCTGACGCTGGCGGTCCCGACCCTGGCGACCCTGTCGCGGCTGACCGACCCGCGATACGGCTCGACCGTGGTGTTCTGCACCGCCACCCAGCCGGCGTTCGATCATCTCGACTGCAAGGGTGACATCACCAAGCTGTGCGCCAGCGGTTGGAAGCCGCGGGAGATCACCGACTCGGTGGATTTGTTCGCCGCGACCCGCGCTCGACCCCGGCACCGGGTGGATTGGCGGTTGGATCGACCCGTGCTCTGGGAGCAGCTGATCGGGGAGCTCAGCCAGCCGGAGCATGCCCAGGCGCTGTGCATCGTCAACCTCAAGAAACACGCACGGCTGTTGGTGGAGGGGCTGATCGCACGCGGGACCGAGGGCGTACTGCACCTATCGACCAACATGTGCCCCGCCCATCGGACCGCGGTGTTACAGGAAGTGAGGCGGCGGATTCGGCCCGGATCGGCTGAGCCCTGCAGGTTGATCTCGACGCAGTGCGTCGAGGCGGGGGTGGATGTGGACTTCCCAGCGGTTTATCGCGCTCTGGGGCCGCTGGATACGATCGCGCAGGCGGCGGGGCGGTGCAACCGCGGCGGCCGGCGTGAACAAGCAGGGCGCGTGGTCGTGTTCGTGCCGGAAGAAGAAAGCTACCCACCCGGCGAGTACGAGCAAGCCGCTGAAAGCACCAAGACTTTTCTGAATATGTTGCGCGACGGCGGCCGTGATGGAGAACTGGCCGAGCTACTCGATTCGCCGCCGTTGCTGCGCCGGTATTACGAGACCCTGTACGCTCTTTCCGACGTGACACAGAAAAAGCCCGCCAAGGAGTTGCACGAGGCCATCATCGGGCTGAATTTCGCGGAAGTCGCCAAACTGTACCGGCTGATCAAAGAGGACACGATCAACGTGCTGGTGCCGTACGAGCGGACGACCTATGAGGGGCTGTGCGCGCGGCTCGAACGGGATGGATCGGAAGGCCGGCTGACGCGGCAGTGGGTGCGAAACGCCCAGCCACATGCCGTGGGCTTACGGCGACCGAAGCCCGGTGACGAGGGGTGGAACTGCCTGCAACCTTTGCGGTGGTCAGCCAAGCAGGAGCCCGATCACTTCACAGCACAGTGGTTTGTTTTGCTGGAAGACCCGCCGGGCGGTTTGTACGACCGCGACCTGCTGGGATTGAAGGAGCTTGCCGCGTCATGGATCGCGTGATCAATATGCAAAAAAAGAGAGCAGCAAAAAAATTACTGCTCTCCATAAGCAACTAAAAACAAATAAGTTTCAATCCGCGCCTTGTAAAGAAGGCGAAAATTATTACGCAAGCATCTTGACAGAAAAAAAAGGTTGAGATATTTTTTGTCTTATTGTTTTTAGTTAAGCTATGCATAAAAGCTCTTTTCTAACCTGGTGTCACTCATGGCCCCGCTTTGGATTATTACGCTCCACGCCGGCTGGACCGGCAAATTCTCAATCCTCAATGGAATTCATAATCCAAGGGTACAAACCATGACTACAGTATATACCAATAAACCCATCCATACTCTCGAAACCTGGGGAGATTTCGCGTGTTTCTCCAGGCCGGACGTGGGCAAGGTGGAACGGTGGAGCTACCCGTGTCCGACGCCCGGTGCGGTCCGAGGCATCTTCGACGCGATCTACGTCAAGCCCACTGAATTCCGCTGGCAGGTGACTCGGGTCGAGCTGCTGTCGCCCCCGGAGTACCTGCCTCTGCGACGCAACGAGGTCAAAGACCGGCTGAACGTCAACGACGTGCGGAAATGGATGTCGGGCAAGGAAGAGCCCGAGCCGCTGTGGGCGGACGGCAGCAAGGACTTGCTCGGCACGGATATGAAAGGCCGAACGCAGCGGCAGACCATGGCCTTGCGCCAGGTCGCCTACCGGTTGCACGCCCGCATCGTGCCCTGGGCGGGGTTTGAATCGCAGCAGGCGGCGTTCGACGAGCAGTTCGTCCGTCGGGCTAGCCAGGGCAAGTGTTTCCAGCAGCCGTATTTTGGGTGCCGGGAGTTCCCGGCGTATTTCGAGCTGCGGGATGCTTCCGAAGCCTCGCCCCCGCCGATCTCGCAGGACCGGGACCTGGGCCTGATGCTGTACGACGTGTTCGATCTGTCCCGGCCGGGGGGCAGCGCGGACAAGCCGTACATCACGCTCTTCCGGGCGTCGGTCCAAGGCGGGGTGCTGGAAGTCCCACCTTTCGAAAGCGAAGCGGTGCTGAAACCGCCACGACCGGAGGCACCGGCATCCCGAAAAAAGAAAAGGAGGGCCCAGTAATGCTCGACCTGTTGACGCGCTACGCCCAAGATCATGGCTTGATCAGCGAGCCGGGGTTCAAGCCCAAACGCGCCCGTTGGGCTTTGGTGTTCAATGCGGGTGGCCACCCGGTGGGTGTGCAGGAGCTGGGGGACACCGAAGCGAGAAAGAATCCTGGTCGGCTCTTTGAACGTTGCCCCGATTTGAGCCAAAGCGAGATCGTCAGCGCCGGCTCGGGCTGCAGGCATTTCCTGCTCGATAGCGCCGAGGTCGTCAGCCTATTCGGCGTACAGGGCACAGATGGCGACGAACCGGCCAAGGCCCAAGCGAAGCACGACTATTTTGTCGGGCTGCTGCGGCAGGCCTCGGCGGTGATCCCGGAGTTGGGCGCGATCGCTGACAGCCTCAGCGACCCCAACGTGCTGCACGAAATCAATTCCCAGCTCGAGGCCAAGAAGGCAAAGCCTACGGAAAACGTGACACTGGGCCTGTCCGAACCGTCTGTGCACTTCTTGGTCGACCGGGACGACTGGCACGACTGGTGGCGGCAGTTCCGGGCAGGGCTCAAGAAGGGCCAATCCTCGGATCCGATGCTTTCGTTCGTAAGCGGCCGGTCGGTGGAGCCCGCAGCGACGCACCCGAAGATTGCGGGGCTGACCGACGTGGGCGGGATGTCGTCGGGGGTCACCCTGGCCTCGTTCGATAAGGAGGCCTTCTGCTCCTACGGGCTGGAGCAGTCCGCCAATGCGGCGATGTCGGAGGAAGAAGCGGCGACGTACCGAGCGACGCTGGACGAGCTGATCCGGGAGCGCAGCCGGAGGTTGGCCGGGGTCAAGATCGTCCACTGGTACGCCGGCAGCGCCACACACCGGCTCGAGGTGCCGGAGGAGTTTGACCCCCTCTCGCTGTTGGAAGACCCTCCAGATATCGAGGCTGACGAGGCCAACGCCCAACACCGGGCCGGCCGATTGCTGGACGCGATCCGCACCGGTGGGCGCGAGGACCTGTTGCTGGGCCATTACCGCTACTACGCCCTAACGCTCTCGGCCAACGCTTCGCGCGTGATGGTCCGCGACTGGATGGAAGGGGCTTTCGAGGAGTTGGCCGGCCACATCGACGCGTGGTTCGACGACCTGTCGATCGTGCGTCGTGACGGCAAGGGCTCGGCGCCGAGGCCCAAATTCCTTGCGGTGCTGGGGGCGATCGCCCGAGACCTCGCTGATGTTCCCGCACCGATCCAGGCCAAGCTCTGGCGCGT
>JAJUHR010000317.1 GCA_029267795.1 Planctomycetota bacterium | reverse complement strand
GGATATCTGGCAAGAGCACGGCGAAAGCGAGTGGCGACGCGTCGAAGTGGAAGTCACTCAAAAAATCGTCGAGGATGTCAACCAAGTCATCGCGCTGGGTGGCGGCACCCTGATGCAGCCTGCGGCTCGGACCGCCGTCGAACAAGCCAAGAACGCCGTGCGGATTTACCTTAGCTGCGAGCCTCAGGAGCTGCACCGCAGGATCGCCCAGGACACCAACTCGAGCCAATCGCGCCCGCCGCTGACCGGCTACGGCGGGAGCGTCGAGGAAATCCGCCGCGTGCTGGCCGAGCGCGACCCCGTGTACCGGGCTGTGGCCGACAAGGTCTTGGACGTCACCCACCTCAAGCCCGAGAATAGCTTGCGGTACCTGATCGATCGGTGTCTCTGACAGGTTACACGCCGCTGCTTGCCCCCCCCGGTCAAGTGGATCAACCCGCATCCCAGCCGGCACTTCAGGATTAATCTTCCGTGCCGAACAGCCGGTCGCCAGCATCCCCTAGCCCCGGCAGGATGTACCCCCGGCTATCCAGCTCCCGGTCGACCCCCGCAGCGTAGATGTGCACGCCGGGGTGCTCCCGGATCAGTTTCTGTACCCCCGGGGGTGCGGCGAGCAGGCACAGCAACCGCACTTCGTGCTCCCGGCACCCGTGACGCAGCAACGACTTGACCGCCGCCGCGGCACTACCGCCCGTGGCGAGCATCGGGTCCACCAGCAGCACACGTCCAGCAGCGACATTCAGCGGCAGCTTCTCCAGATACACGTGTGGCTCGCAACTCTGCTCCTCCCGGTAGATCCCGATGTGCCCCATCCGCGCATGCGGGATCAGATCGAGCATCCCTTCCACCAAGCCCAGCCCCGCACGCAAAATCGGCACCATCGTCACCGGGCCGACCAACCGGGCGCCTTGGCACGTCTCCAACGCCGTCTCCACCTGCACCGGCTCCACGGGCAGGTCACGCGTCGCCTCCCACGCGATCAGCACGCCGATCTGCTTGAGCAAGTGCCTGAAACGCTGGGCCGACGTCCGCCGCTCCCTGGCCTCGGTGAGCAAGTGAGCCATCAGGGGATGATCGATGACGTGCAGCTGCGGAGCCTCGATCGGCATTGCTCGATTTTTCTAAAACCGCCTTCGAAACCCCTCTCCCCCTCGGGGAGAGGCCGGGTGAGGGGTCAAACCCCCGGAAACTCCCCGAAAAATCGCCCGTCCATCCCTCGCCCCAACCCTCTCCCAACCTGGGAGAGGGGGTTATGAAACTGCCTCTAGCTTAACGCCGCGGAACCCGCAACGCCCAGACGTACGCCATACACGCCGATCGCAACACGCAGTTCAGCCGCATCCGCGCGAGCGCAGAAAAAAGCCGAGCGAGCTGAATAATGATGATCGTAAAGAAAAATGATGGCGCCCGAGACCCGTCACAAGTACGTCGCTGCAGCTCACTCGGCTATGCAAACGGATTGCACATTCGTGGTTAACTACTGGCTCTGCACCTCCTTTCTTTGGTCACGTCCATCTGCGCCAATTCTTCCGTGGGCTCTCACACGGGTCAAGGGTCTTTCCGCTCTCCCCGGGCTCAGAGCCTTGCGCGGCCGCGCCAGCCGTCGCAGCAATTCCAGATTGATCAGGTCCCACGGCCGGCCGTCGGGGGCTTGCTCTTTCGGGGTTTCAAGGATTTTCGGCGTGGCGCGGGAACGGCCGTCCGTCACGATGACCCGAAAAGCCTCCAGCGAAACGTGCCCGTGGCCGATGTGCTCGTGGCGGTCCTTGCGGCTGCCCAGGGGAGTCTTGGAGTCGTTCAGATGCCACACCCGCACGCGGTCCAGCCCCACCGCGCGGTCGAACCGCTCCAGCGTCTCTCGGCAGCCCTCGGCACCGGTTAGGTCATACCCCGCCGCCAGCAGATGAGCCGTGTCCAGGCACACCGCCAGTCGCTCCGGCTCGGCCGCCCCATCGAGCAGCTCTCGGATGTGCTCGAACCGCCAGCCCAGGCCCGTGCCCTGCCCTGCGGTGACCTCCAGGCACGTCACCGTACGCAGACCCGGCAGCTCGCCGTGCACCTGGTTTAGGGCCTCGATCACCCGCTGCAATCCGGCCGCCTCCCCTTCCCCCATGTGGGCCCCGGGGTGTGTGACCAACCAGGGGATCTCCAAAGCCTCGCACCGCAGCAGCTCCTCGCGAAACAGATCGATCGACCGCTCGCGCGTCGCGCTCCGCGGGCACGCCAGGTTGATCAGGTAACTGTCGTGGCTGACCACTTGACATATGCCGGTGGCACGGCGGTGCTGGCTCCACAACCGGATTTGTTCGTCGGTTAGCGGCGGGGATCGCCATTGCCGCTGGTTCTTGGTGAACACCTGCACGCAGTCCATCCCCAGCTCGCTGGCTTCGATCAGGGCGTTGTGCAGTCCGCCGGCGATGGACAGGTGGCTGCCGAACATCGGTCCGTCCGGTTGGGGTCAGCGGGGCAGATCAACGAACACCGGTCTTCTCCCGCGAGGAGGGGTGCGGGGCCGCGGGAACCATAGGCCCAGCCCGATCCTGAGGCGGCTGGGGTTCCGGGGCCGGGGGTTCAACGGACGCCGGCGGCCCGGCCGGCCAGATCGTCGGGTCGTCGGGCAGGTCGAACAGCCTTCGCAACGCGGCGGCATGGAAGCCCAGCGATACCTCCGATTCCTGCCGATCCAACTGGCTCAGCGGCACGTGCAGCACCTTGTTGATCAGGCGGTGCGTGTGGGATTCGAGCGCCTCCTTCAGCAGCAACGGCAGATCGTCCAGCTGAGCCGCCCTGAGCTTGCGCAGCGTCCGGCGGGTCTCCGCCTCCCCCAGCTCGTGCAATCGCTGCCGCAGAGCCCGAATCAGGTGCCCCAGGTCGCGATTCCGCAGGTCCTGCATGCAGCCGTGC
>JAJUHR010000318.1 GCA_029267795.1 Planctomycetota bacterium | reverse complement strand
GCCGTTCCTGCTGGCTAGTGCGCTCAACGGTGTGGTGGCGCAGCGGCTGGCGCGGCGGGTGTGCAGCGAGTGTGCGACGGATGACCGCCCCGAGCCGCAAGCCCTGGCGGCGGCGGGCCTGGAGGCGTCGGTGGACAGGCCTTTCCGCAAGGGGCAAGGCTGCGAGCGGTGCCATCAGAGCGGGTTCCAAGGGCGCGTGGGGGTCTACGAGGTGATGGAGATCACCCCGGCGCTTCGCAGGCTGATCCACCAGGGCGAGGGAACCCACGTGCTGCGGGAGCAGCTGCGTAAAGAGGGGGCGATGACGCTGCGCGAAGAGGGGGCGTTGCTGGCGCTGGAGGGCAAGACCAGCCTGGAAGAGGTGCTGCGCGTCACGCATACCGACGATGAGGCGCCCGTCGATGAGAGGGGTGCTCCCGGAGCCGCCGGACTAACTCCGCCCCGAGGGTCAGCCGCATGCACCTGACCTACCAGGCGTACAACAAAGTGGGGCAGGCCGTCAGCGGCGTCATCGACGCGGCGGATGAGGTCGAGGCCACGGAGTTGCTGCGGCGGGAGGGGCTGTACGTGGCGACGATCGGGGCGGCGCGGGCGGGGGCCGGGGCAACGCTGCGGCCCCCGGCGAAGGCCAAGGTCCGCCCGGGTCGTCGGCTGAAAAATCTTTCTTTGTTCTGGCGGCAGTTGCACGTGCTGGTGGCCACGGGCACGCCGCTGGCGCAGGCGCTGGCGGCGCTGGAGCGCCAGGCCAGAGACCCGACGTGGAAGGCGGTTGTGGCCGACGTGCACCGGCGGGTGGTGCAGGGTTCGTCGCTCTCGGCGGCTATGGAAGCCAACCCCGGCTACTTCGAAACGATCCCCTGCAGCCTGATCGCAGCCGGGGAGATGAGCGGCAGCCTGGACAAGATCCTGGACCGTCTGGGAATGATGACGCGCAAGCATTACCACGTGCGATCGGCGTTGCTGGGGGCGATGGTTTATCCGGCGCTGCTGATGGTGGTGGCGATCGTGGTGTTGGCCGTCATGTTCGCGGTGGTGCTGCCGCGGTTCACCGAGCTGTTCGTCAGCCTCGATGTGCCCCTGCCCCCCACGACGCTGCTGGTCATGCGGATCGGTGCGCTGCTGCGGGAGTACGGGTGGGTGTTGCCGGCGGCCGTGGTGTTGGCGGTGATCCTGGCGAAGCGGTTCCTGCGCACGGAGGCGGGCCGGCGGGCCTGGGACACGGCCGTGATCCGCGCCCCGGTGGTCGGTGGGGTGGCACGCAGCTTCATCACGGCCCACGTCGTGCGGATGCTGGGGGTCTTGCTGGAGGGCCGCGTGCCGCTGATCCAAGCCTTGCGGTTGTGCCGGCAGGGTTCGGGCAACTGGCACTATGGGGACCTGTTCGACCGGGCCGAGAACGCGGTGAACCGGG
Organism: Planctomycetota bacterium; assembly: GCA_029267795.1. Taxonomy (GTDB): domain Bacteria; phylum Planctomycetota; class Phycisphaerae; order Phycisphaerales; family Phycisphaeraceae; genus JAJUHR01. Next base: position 1,478 of record JAJUHR010000318.1, on the reverse strand, counting down.
GTGACCCGGTCAGCATCGCCTTTGCTGAGACAGAGCTGATCCCCCCCGCGGTGTACGAATCGATGCGCAGCGGGGAACAGAGCGGCCAGATGGGCCCGATGCTGTTGAACGTGGCCGAGATCATGGACGACGAGAACGAGGTCCTGCTGCGTTCGATAACCAGCGTCATCGAGCCGCTGATCCTGATCGCGGTGGGTATCCTGGTGGGTTTCGTCGCGATCAGCCTGTTCATGCCGCTGTTCGACCTGACGGCGTTGACCTCGGGAGGTGGGGAATGAGTCGGCGTTGGCGGGCGCGGTATACGCCGATCGGGGTGGACGTGAACCCGCACCAGCTGCGGGCGGCGCAGCTGTGCCGCGCGGGGGCCGGTTGGGGGGTCGCCGCCACAGCCGCTGTCCCCCGAGCCGAGCCTGAAGCGCCGCTGGATGGGCGGGACGTGCAACGATTGATCGCCGCGATGAGGCAGCGCGGTTTCCGGGGGAGCCAGGTCGTCCTGACCGCCCCACCGGAGCAATTGCTGACCGGGATGCTCGAGCTGCCCCCGCGGTCCTCGGGAGCGCCGGTGGAGCAGCTGGCCCGGGTGGAGATGTCCCGGCTGCACAAGCGCGACGTGTCGACCTTCGAGCTGGCGTGCTGGGATTTACCCTCTCCGGCCAGGGCCGCCCAATCCACCCACGTGATGGCGGTGGCGTATGCGCACAGCGACGCGGATGCGCTACTGGACCTGTTCGAGGGCCAAGGGTTGAACGTTTGCGCGATCGACACCCAAGGCTGGGCGCTGATCCGCGCGTGTGCGCTGATGCTCGCTGACGGGTTTGCGGTGAACCTGATCGTCGACCTGGGATGGGACGTCGCCCAGGCGTCCCTCGTGCACCAGGGCGTGATCGTGTACGAGCGTGGGCTCAGCGACGCGGGATTGGGCCGGCTCGAGGAGCGGGCCTGTCGGGTGCTGAAGTGCGATCGGGACGCGGCGCGAAGAGCGATCTTTGCTGCGGGGATCGGGCCGGATCGACCGGACACGGCGGCACGAGCGGACGACGAGGGGGGGCCGCAGACCGCATTGGATCAGGCGATCCGCGATCACTTCCAGGAAGCAGCGGACGACCTGCGGATCTCGATGTCCTACGTCCAGCACCGGTACCCGGACGCTCGGCCCGGTCGGGTGCTGCTGGCCGGGGAGGGGGCGGTGATCCCGGGGTTGGGCGAGTTCCTCGGGTCCGCGGTGGGGATCGAAGCGGTGCCCGTGGTCCCCGTCGGGTTGGAGCCAGGGCGGGGCGACGGTGCGGCAGAGAACGCCAACCCGCCGGCGGCGCTGGCGAAGGCGATCGGGTTGGCCCTGTATCCGGACTCGTGAGCGATGCGAGGCGTGAATCTCATCCCGGCCCCGAGGCGTCAGGCGCGACAGCGACGGGCGATCGTGCGCCGCTGGGTGACCGCCGCGGCCGCATACGCGGGGGCGATGCTGGTCCTGAGCGTCG
>JAJUHR010000336.1 GCA_029267795.1 Planctomycetota bacterium | reverse complement strand
GTGGAGCGGGACCGGGTCATTGCGGGGCTGCGGCGGCACGACATCGGATCGGCCAACTATTTCCCGTGCATCCACCTGCAGCCGTTCTACCGGGAGCGATTCGGTTACGAGCGGGGGGCATTCCCCGTGGCGGAGTCGGTCAGCCAGCGGTGCATCGCCCTGCCGTTCTTCAACAGTCTGGACGAAACGCAGGTGGAGCTGATCGTACACACGCTATCGGTGATGCTGCAGAGGGAGCAGTTGATGCGCAAGGCGTGATCGCCCCTGCCGTGCGGGCTATGAGCGAGTTACACATGCGTCATGCGCAGGCAGAGGTGGCCCATCGGGGAAACGCATGGCGAGCAAGCGGACGAAACAGGGGGCCGGCGGCGGTGCGCCGACGGCGGTTTACCCCGCCTCGCCGTGTATCCTCGGCCTGGATTGGCTGGAACTGACGGTTCAGCATCCGATCCGGACGGCGGCGACGTACGAAGCGATCGGCTTCACGCTCCGTGGAGGGGGTGGGAGGCAGCCGAGGCTGTCCGTTGGGGGGACGACGTTAGTGTTGCGTGGGGCGCGTGGGTCCCCTTGGTCCCCCGGCCCCCCCGGACTTGGCAAGGGCAAGGGGACGAAACCGAAGCCAGAGCAGAGGGTGCGGATCCAACTGGTGGTCGACGATGTGGAGGCGAAGCGAAGGCAACTCATCCATCTGGGGCTGAAACCTGGCCCGTTGAGGCGCCAGAGCCGCGGGGACTGGGTATTCGAGTGGTGGGACCCGGACGGTCACGCGATTTGTTTCGTGGGCCCGAGGCGGGGTCGCCCCCAGGGCTTGACACGCCGAGCCCGATCAGCAAAACGGGCAGGCTCAAGGGTTCGCTGATCTCCCGGTCCCGAGCGGGGCCAGGGGACACACGACCAGACCATACAATGAGCATGATGACGTTATCTCACACGTTGCTGATCGGGCTATGTGGATTGCTCGGCGAGGCTGGGCGTGGGGCTGCGCCGCCCGACGAGAGCCTCTATGTGGTCTGGGCGGTGACGTGCTTGGTGATTGCGGTGGTCCTGTTTTTTTTGGAGTTGTTTGTGCCGTCCGGAGGGCTGATCGGGCTGGCGGCGGGGGCGAGCCTGGTCACGGGGATCGTGCTGCTGTTCCGGTTTAACACGAAGGTGGGGCTGGTCAGCGCGATCGTGGCGCTGGGGTCGCTGCCGTTTGTGTTCATGCTGGCGCTGAGGGTCTGGCCGCACACGCCGATCGCTCGCATGTTGCTGCTGAAGAATCGGCCCGCGGGGGGGTCCGAGACGACCGAGGGTTCCGGCGGCGCTGAGCCCGCCCTACGCGTCGGGCTGCGGGGCAAGGCTTTGACGGACCTGCGCCCGGTTGGGACGTGCCTGATCGAGGGTCGGCGGCTGGAGTGCCTTGCGGAAAGCGGGATGATCCGCGCGGGCAGCCCGGTGTGCGTTGTGTCGGTGGACGGGATGCACACCAAGGTGCGCCGCGAAGAAGAGGTGTAGCAGGCGGTGTGTCAGGCGGCTCCCCCCTACCGGTTCGACCAAGCACGTCAAGAAGGCGTCGTAGCGGCGAAAATCAGGGTTAAATCGCCTCTCCTGGGCCCATCGCCCGCACGATCTGCTGCGGGGTGCTGATCGATCTGATGCGAATCCCGAAGTTCTCGCCGACTTTCACGGCCTGTCCCCGGCCGATGACTTTGTTGTTGACCAGCAAGTCCAGGTCGGCGTCGGAGGACTTGCCAAGCTCGAGGATCGCTCCGGGTCCCAGGGCGAGCACGTCGTCCAGCGGTATTCGCCGCTCGCCGATCTGCACGATCACCGGCACCTGGAGCTTCAGGATGGTTTCCAGTTCAGGGGACATCTAGGGAGTTATCGGCAACTGCAAACCGGGGTCTGCAGCGGGGGGCGAGGGAGATGCACGGGACTACCCGTTCGGGGCGAGCGCTTTTTCAGCCAAGTCCACCGCCTTGGCCAGGGCAGCGGCTTTATTGACGGTTTCCTGGTGCTCGGCTTCGGGCTGGCTGTCGGCGACGATGCCGCTGCCCGCCTGGATGTGCACGATCCAAGGTTTGGCGTCGGGGCGGGTATCTGGGCCGGGGGGCTGAGCGGGCAGGACGACCATGGTCCGCAGGGCGATGGCCATATCCATGTTCCCGGCGAAATCGGCGTAACCGACGGCGCCGGCGTAGGGGCCGCGTCGGGTGGGTTCGATCTCGTCGATGATCTGCATCGCCCGCACCTTGGGTGCCCCGCTGACGGTGCCGACGGGCAGGGTGTGGCGCAGGGCGTCCCAGCGGGTGCGGCCTTGGTCGAGGCGGCCGGTGACGGTGGAGCTGATGTGCATGACGTGGCTGTAGCGTTCGACGACCATGACCTCGGGCAGAGCCACGGTTCCGGGCTGGGCGACGCGGCCGACGTCGTTGCGGGCCAGGTCCACGAGCATGATGTGTTCGGCCCGTTCCTTGGGGTCGGTGAGGAGCTCTTTTTCCAGGGCGAGGTCTTCTTCGGGGTCGCGGCCTCGCGGGCGGGTGCCGGCCAGGGGCCGGTTGGTCACAACGCCGCCGTGGACCCGACAAAGGATCTCCGGGCTGGAGCCGATGAGCATCCCCCCTTCTATTTGCAGGTAGAACATATAGGGTGAGGGGTTGATGACGCGCAGGGCCCGATAAATATCGAACGGGTCGGCGTGGGTTCGCAACTCGAACCGTTG
>JAJUHR010000186.1 GCA_029267795.1 Planctomycetota bacterium | reverse complement strand
GGGTAAACGAAGAAGCCCTGTTACTTACTTCGGTTACAGGCCCTGGAACACATCAGCCGATGATCCCGCTAGGGAGTTATTCCCTGCCTGACGCATAATCGTGGCGACAGGGAATCGTCAGAAAATCCACCAAGATGTCTCACATCCAGGAAATTTTCCGCCGTCTGCGTTCGATCCACGACCCGTCGGTCGATTACGCCATGGCGGCTGCTCTCCCCACCGCTGACCCCGTAGCTGCGAAACTGATCGGCCTCCTATTGCTCGAACGGCAACATCCAGACGCTACCATCGCTCTTGTCAGCTATTACGAGCAATTGCCCCCGGAGGTTCAGGCCATCGTGCTGCAGAACACTTCGAGGCTTTACCCCGCTCTGCGCAAGGCCAGCGCCCGCACCGCCACGCCGGGGCCTGCCAATGCCATCCGCATCATCCAGGAATCCAAAGCCGGTCGGCTGGCCTACCTGGTCGCCGAGCAGTTGCACAACCGCCCCGCGGAGCTGCGGGCCAAAGCCGCGGCGTGCTTGCTGGACTTGGCGAGCTGGGCGTTCAGCCCCGCTTCAGCCGCCGGGGGCTCCCGCGTGCCGCGCTGCGACGCGGTCACTGCGCAGTACATCTGTAAGTCGGTCGAGGAGGCCGTGGCCCAATACGAGGGGCACGAACAGTTGGCTGTGCTGGAGGCGTTGGCGGCGTTGCGTTACGAGGCGCTGCCGATCGTCCTGAAGCACCTGCACCTGCGTGAGAGCGCCGCCTGCCAGCCGTTCCGCGATCTTCTGGCGGGCGCCGAGAGTCCCCACGTCCGCCGGTCGCTGGTGGTGTTCCTCCCTGTGCCGGTGTTGATGCGTTCGGCTGTGGAAGGTTTGGTCCAAGCCGGGCGAAAGCGTCTGCTCGCCGACGTGCTGACCGCGTGGCACTGTCTCGTGAATCCCCGGGTGGTTCAAGCCGTGCGGAGGCAGGGTTCGAGTGACCTGCTTTGGCCGACTGCGATGGAGCTGACCGGGTGGGAGCCGAGCTCGGCGCGGGGCTTGGCGCGTTGGGCCACGGCCTTGCCGCTGGAGCCCCTGGAGCAGGTGCGCAAGCTTGAATCGCTCAACCGCCTGCCCGACGTGGGGGCCCGGTTGGCGGCGCTAAGAGAACTGATCGGGCTGCACGAGCGTCACCGGCGTCTGGCCGGGATTCTTCAGGCTGTGTCCACTTACTGCAACGATGCGCACGTGGCGGTGGCCCGTGTGGCTCTGCGTCACCTGATCCGCTGCGGCTGGGACGGCCTGCCCCGGCTGCTGGCACGCCTGGTCAACAGCGAGCACCCGGAGCTGCGCGACTTGGCCAGCCAGCACCTGGCGCCGATGGGTTTCGAGCGTCTGTGGCGTGGCTGGGATCGGCTCGACCCGCGGCAGCGCCTGTCGATCGGCAGGGCGCTGATCAAGATCGACCCGCGGTTCGCCTCGCACCTGGCGGAGAAGCTCGGCTCGACACGCCGCGGCGATCTGCTGCGCGCCATGGCGATCATCCAGGGCCTAAGCCAGGGCGCCCTGTTCGAGACGCCCCTGATCGCCCTGTCGCGCGACCCCGACGTGGTGATCGCTTCCGCGGCGGTGAAGGCCCTGGGCTCGGCGCACTCGGCCGAGGCCGTCGCTGCGCTCGAAGCGGCCCTGAATCACACGGACACCCGCGTCCGCGCCAACGCGGTCGAAGCCCTGCAACAACTGCGGTGCACCGGGCACGTGGGCCGGCTCGTCGAGATGGCGCGCGACGAGGAGAACCGCCCCCGCGCCAACGCGATCCAGGCCCTGCTGGAGGTCGGCATGGGCCAGGCCATCGCGGCCCTGGAATCGATGCTGCAAGACCACCGGTCGGCGCAGCGCACCAGCGCCTTGTGGGTCGTGGAAACCATGGGATTGATCGACGTGGCACGGCTGGTGGCGGAGATCTCCATCACCGACCCCGACCCGGCTGTGCGCACCCTCGCCACCCGGATTATCCGCAACATGATCGACGCGATGGGCGTCCCCACCGACGAGATGATCGCCATTTAACCTCCACAGCCCCAAGATGCCTATGCCCAAGCTTGTCCTGCTGGCACAAAAGAACGAACCGCTGACCTGGGAGCTCCTCCAGGAACAGTGGCGCGTCAGCGGCAGTGAGCTGCTGCCTGTCTGGCCCTTCGCCGTGGCCGCGACGGCCCTGGTGGCGCTGATCGGCACGATCTGGCTCTGGCGTCGCCTGAAGCAAAAGACGGCGCAGCCCGCCCCCCTCCGAGTCTTCCGCGACCTGGCTGAAGACCTGGGCCTGACCCTGGCCGACCAAGTGCTGCTGATCCGCATCGCCCACGAGCAAGCCCTGCCTTCGCCGCTGACGTTGATCCTTTCGCCCACCACGTTCGAGCACCACTTCAGCAGGTACGCACAGACCCTAAGCTCGATTCAGCGGCCCAAGGCGACCGCGCGCGCCCAGCGCATCGCAAGGGAGTTGTTCGGCCTTGCCGGGGTCCCGTGGGGGTAAAGCGTTTGGGGGTGTACCGCGATGAGGGTTCGGGGGGCTGCGGAGAGCGAAGCGACACCAGGGCCAAGCCGGGGCATCGCTACGCTCTGCCCCAGCCACCCGCCCGAGGCTGGGCGGACCGGACCGTAGGGCTGGACATCGTCCTGCCGAATCCCTCGACAACATCCAACAGGCAGGTCGATGACCTGCCCTACACCGCCCGGGTACGCCACGGGCCGGCTATAACGGTATAACTGCTAAGTGAAGCGGTTCGAGGGTTGGTTCGTAACCGCCGTTGCTCGCGAGCTGGCAGGAGGAGTCACGGTGCCCCACGAGATCGAAGCCAAAATGAAACTGTCCGACGCGGCCGAGCTGGAGCGTCGGCTCGCGGCGCTGGGCGCCCGGCATCGCATGACCGTGAAAGAAACCAACACGTACTTCGACACGCCTGAAAGGTCCTTACGGACCAGCGACCAGGGCCTGCGCATCCGCAGCGAGGTGCAGATGGACGGCCCCTATCGATCAACGATCATCACTCATAAGGGCCCTCGCACGGCCAGCCAGGTGAAGACGCGCCCGGAGACGGAGTTGGCCGTCGAGGGCGCCGACCAAGCCGCCCAGTTGCTGATCGCCCTGGGGTTCGCCCCGGTGTTGACCTTCGAGAAGCTGCGCCACCGCTGGGATTTTCGTGGGTGCCACGTTGATATCGACACCCTGCCGGGGCTGGGCGACTTCGTCGAGATCGAAGGCCCAAGCGAGGGGGATGTGCTAGAAAGCCGTCGTCAGTTGTCGCTGGACGGTCTGCCCTTGATCACCGACAGTTACATTTCGATGCTGATGGCTTACAGGGCGGCTCGTGGCTTGTCCACCGACCGGTTCACGCTGGATACGGCCCGGACGTCCCCGCGCCCGTAAACGAAGGGCATCGCCACCGCCACGTGAGTCACGCCTGGGACATCGCGATCGTCGGCGGGGGTGCTGCGGGCCTGGCCGCCGCCATTTTTGCCACGGAGCGTTGCCCTTCTGCGCGGGTGGCCCTGCTGGACGGGGCTGCCCGGCTGGGGGCGAAAATCCTGGTCTCTGGGGGCGGGCGTTGCAACGTCACCCACGAGCGCGTCGCGCCGGAGGACTTCAACGCGTCCCGCGCGTTCGTCCGTCACGTCCTGGCCGCGTTCGACGAGACCGGGACGGTCCGGTGGTTCGAATCGCTGGGGGTTCAGCTTAAGCGTGAGCCGACGGGCAAACTGTTCCCGGTCACCGATAGCGCCCGAACTGTGCTCGAGGCGTTGGTCGCCCGCTGCCAATCGCTCGGGGTGGCGATTCTCACCTCGCACCGCGTGCATGGGATCGTCCCAGGAGTCGCTGCGGGGACGGAGGAGGGGACCGCATCGTTTCACATTCACCACGATCGAGGGGCTGTAATCGCGCGGCGTGTCATCCTGGCCACGGGCGGCCGATCGCTACCCCGCACCGGGAGCGACGGCGAGGGGTGGGGTATCGCCCAATCCCTGGGTCACACGGTCACGCCGACGTACCCAGCCCTGGTGCCGCTGGTGCTGGACCCGGGCATGTTCCACGGGGAGCTATCGGGCATGTCTGTGGAGGTGACGCTATCCACGTTCGCCCAGGGCAAGCGCATCGACCACCGCACCGGCAGCCTACTGTGGACACACTTCGGCATCAGCGGCCCCGTGGTCATGGACGCCAGTCGGCATTGGGTCGTCGCGCATGCCCAGGGTCGCTGTCCGAAGCTGATCTGCTCGTTTACGCCCGGCAAGGAGTTCGGCGAGGTCGAAAAGGAGGTCCTGGCTCAGTCCGCAGCCCAGCCGAAACGGAGCGTGGCTGGCACGTTGGAGAAATGGGTCCCGCAGCGCCTCGCCCAGGCCTTGTTGCGTCGGGGTGAGGTGGATCCCGCTACCACGTTGGGCCGGCTCACGCGTGAGGATCGCCGCAGGTTGGTCCACCTGCTGACCGGGTTCGAGCTGCCGGTGTTGCGCGACCGTGGGTGGAACTACGCGGAGGTAACCGCCGGTGGGGTTCCGCTGGCGGAAGTCGACCACCGTACGATGGCCTCGCGGAAGGTCCCGGGCTTGTACCTGATCGGCGAGATGCTGGACTGCGATGGGCGGATCGGCGGGTTCAACTTCCAGTGGGCGTGGTCCACG
>JAJUHR010000214.1 GCA_029267795.1 Planctomycetota bacterium | reverse complement strand
GGTTCACCGGTCGATTCAGGAGTCGCGCCGCCGGCTGGGCGTCGACCAGCTGTGGGGGATCATGCTCCACCGACCCCAGTGGCTGCAGGCTTCGTGGGCGCGTGGGTTAGGCAGCGCGCTGCGCCGCGAGCGGTCCACCGGGGCGGTGCGCTACCTGGGCACCTCGGTCTACAGCCCCGAGGAAGCCAGGCGGGCTCTGGAGCACCCGGACATCGACATCGTCCAGGTCCCCTGCAACGCGTGGGACCAGCGGGCGATGGACAGCGGCGTGTTCGAACTGGCCCGGTCGCTCGACAAGCTCTGCTTCGTGCGCAGCGTCTACCTGCAGGGGTTGCTCACGATGTCGCCCGAGGACGTGAGGCGCTGCCTCCCGCAGGCCTGGCAGGCGTCGAAGGCGTGGCACGAGGTCGCTGCGAGGATGGGGCTGTCGACGCTGCGGCTGGCGTTCCGCTTCGGCTTGATGCTGGGGTTGCCGCTGGTGATCGGCGCCGAGACCCCGGCCCAGGTACTCGAGAACCTGATGCTCATCGGCGAGGCGCCGCTGGCTCCGGAGGCGGTTTCGTTGCTCCGCCAGCACCTGGCGCCGCTGGTCGACGTGGCCACACTCAACCCCTCCCTGTGGGAGTTGTAGCCGCTGGCGGATTGCGGCCCGGCCGAGTCGGGGCGAGACATTACAATGAGTTCGATCGCCTTGCGAAGGAGCCCCTCGGAACAGCCGATGATTGTTGCCATCATCCAAGCCAGGATGTCATCAACCCGGTTGCCGGGCAAGGTGTTGACGTCGATCGGCGACCAGCCGCTACTGGGGTGCGTGGTCCGGCGTACGAGGCGGGCCGGCACGCTGTCGAAGGTGGTGGTGGCCACTTCAGACCGGCCGGCCGACGACGCGATCGAATCGTTCTGCCGGCTGGAAGGCGTGCCCTGCTTCCGCGGCGACGAGCGGGACGTGCTCGACCGCTATTACCAGGCGGCCCGGAGCCACGGCGCGGAGGCGGTGGTTCGTGTCACGGCGGATTGCCCGTTCATCGATCCGGCTGTGATCGACCGCGTCGTCGCCGCGTACCTGCGAGGCGGCTACGACTATGTGGCCAACATCAACCCCCCACTTTCCCCGATGGGCTGGATACCGAGGTGTTCTCGACCGACGCCTTGACCCGGGCGTGGAGGGAAGGCCGCTTGCCGACGTACCGCGAGCACGTCACCACGTACATCCGGTTCCATCCGAACATGTTTCGGATCCACAACGTCAGGCACGATCCAGACCTTTCCTCGCTACGCTGGACCGTGGACGAACCTCGCGACCTCGAGTTCATCCGTAAGGTTTACGACCGGTTGGGGGACGACGGGTTTGGCATGGACGACGTGCTGCGGGTCCTGCGGGAGGAACCCGCCCTGGGGCAGATCAACGTGGGCCTCGAACGCGACGCGGGCTTAAAGGCCTCGATGCGAAAGGATTGTTTGGCGTGACGCGGCTGGACACCCCCAAGGCACAGCCCGCGGCGAGCGGCCCGGAGCTGTATCGCAAGGCCAAGACGCTGATGCCCGGCGGCACGCAGTTGCTATCCAAGCGGCCGGAGATGCTGCTGCCCGAGCACTGGCCCGCTTATTACTCCCGGGCCCAGGGCGCCGAGGTGTGGGACCTAGACGGCCACCGCTACGTCGACATGTGCTACTCGGCCCTGGGCGCTTGCACGCTGGGCTATGCCGATCCAGACGTGAACGGGGCCGTCAAGGCCGCGATCGACCGCGGTTCGATGGCGACGCTGAACTGCCCGGAAGAGGTCGAGCTGGCGGAGGTCTTGGTGCGTCTGCACCCGTGGGCGGGGAAGGTGCGATACGCCCGGACGGGGGGCGAGGCCATGGCGATCGCGGTGCGGATCGCCCGGGCCGCCACGGGGCGCGACAAGGTCGCGTTCTGCGGCTACCACGGCTGGCACGACTGGTATCTGGCGGCCAACCTCGGCGCGGATGACAGCCTGAGCGGCCACCTGCTGGCCGGCTTGGCGCCTTGCGGGGTGCCGCGCGAGCTTCGGCAAACCGTCTTGCCTTTCCAGTACAACCAGATCGACCAGTTGCGCGCGATCGTCGAGGCCCATGGGGACGAGCTGGCCGCGGTGGTGATGGAGCCGCTGCGGTCGAGCCTGCCTGCGCCGGGGTTCCTCGAAGAGGTGAAGCGGCTGGCTCACCAAGCGAGGGCGGTGTTAGTGTTCGACGAGATCACCAGCGGCTGGCGGTTCACGATTGGGGGGGTTCACCTGACGCTGGGCGTCGACCCGGATCTGGCCGTGTTCGCCAAGGGCATGAGCAACGGGTTCCCCATGGCGGCGGTGATCGGCACCGACGCGGTCATGGAGGCCGCCCAGGCCAGCTTCATCAGCAGCACGTATTGGACGGAACGGGTTGGGCCGGTCGCGGCTTTGGCGACGATCGCGAAGCTGCAACGCGAACGGGCGCCGGACCACCTGCGCTGGGCGGGCGATCAGGTGCAAAGCGGATGGCGCCGGGCGGCGGAGCGCCACGGGGTGCCGGTGCACGTCGGCGGCTTGCCGGCGCTGAGCCACCTGTCGTTCCAGGTGGGCAATGCCCAGGCGGTCCGCACCCTGTTTACTCAGTTGATGCTGGACCGCGGGTACCTGGCCAGCGGGGCCTATTACGCGATGCTCGCTCACCGGCAGGAGCACGTCGATGGCTACCTGGCAGCCGTGGACGAATCGTTCGAAGTGATCGGCCGGGCGATCGCCACAAATTCCGTCGAAAAGCACCTGCGCGGCCCGGTGGCGCATGCGGGGTTCCAACGCTTGACCTGATCGGAGTCGTAGATCCGGCTCGCGCGTGGAGCCGATTAACACGATGCGGGGTGATTCAGAATAACGCCGTGAAAACACAAGCCAACGAAGGCACCTGAAAAACAGCCGGGTAAGAGAAAGGAGAAACCCATGAAAACCGTACACCTGCTGCTCACGGCCACAACTGTGCTCTGCGGGTTGCTCGTCACCACCTCTGCCGGCGCGGAACCGGCTTGGTCTATCGAGGGCAGAGCGATCAGCGCGGACAGTTGCGAGGTCGCCTGCCCCTGCAACATCGGCGGGCCGCCGCACCACGGGAAATGCGACCACCTCATGATCTTTCACATCGACACGGGCAGTTATGGCCAGGTGAAGCTGGACGGGGCGGAGTTCGCCATGGCCGGGGAATTTACCCGCAAGGCATTCGGCGAACCAACCAAGCATAGCTTCATTGCGTTTTACGTCGATGCCCACGCCAGCGCGGAACAGAAGCAGGCGCTGCAGAAACTGCTCACCGGCCCCGCATTTGCCGAGATGGGCCAGCCGACCGAGATCAAGGAAGCCCCGATCCAAATCGAAAATCTAGACGACTTCGGCCAGGTCGAGAAGACTTGCACCGGCGCGGTGGGCGACCTGGCGAAGGTGCAGGTCACACCGGTGGCGGGCGGCACCGACAAGAGCAAGCCCCTGGTGATCGACAACCAGGCCGAACCGGGGTTTCTCTGGACTGCGCTAGGGAGGACCACCGAGAGCTTCTACAAGTCCGCGGGCAAGAGTCACCGCTGGGACGGCACCAGCGGCGAGAGCGTGCGATTTAAGATGAGCGGCGGCGAGGAATAGCTGCCCAGGCATGCCTAACCTCGCGATGCAGCCAACAGGCTGTGTGCGTCACGGCGGCTGCCGGTGGGTCGGGGGGTCTGCAGCAGCCATCGGAACACGTGGAGCCGCTTAACCTGAAGATGAACATCGTCACGATCATCCAGGCACGTTTCGGGAGCACGCGCCTGCCCGGCAAGGTGTTGCTGGATATCGCCGGACGGCCGATGCTCGAGCACGTTGTGCGCCGCGTCCAGCGGTCACGGATCGCGCGACAGACCGTGGTGGCCACGACGGCGCTGCGGCGCGACGACGTGATCGTCGAGCTGTGCCAATCTTTAGGCGTGCCGACCTACCGTGGCTCGGAGGAGGACGTGATCGACCGGTACCACGGTGCGGCCTGCCAGTTCGAAGCCGAGGCGGTGGTGCGCATCACCGCGGACTGCCCGTTGCTTGACGCTGCCGTCATGGACCGCGTGCTCGCCGCGTTCCTGGAGAACCGCCCGGATTACGCCAGCAACACCCTCGTGCGGACGTACCCCCGGGGGTTGGACACCGAGGTGTTCACCCGCGCCGCCCTGGAGGCCGCCTGGCGCGAGGCGTCGGCGAAGGAGCACCGCGTCCACGTCACGCC
>JAJUHR010000421.1 GCA_029267795.1 Planctomycetota bacterium | reverse complement strand
GATGGCCTGTCGGGCCCAGCTCCGCCGCAGGCGGGGGTGGTCCGCCAGCACCTGCGCATGCCGGTGGTCCAGAGCGAGCTGACCCACGACGGCGAACCGAATTGGATCCCCTTTCTCTCGGCGGGGATCGACTTCACCAACGCCTACTACTACCACGGCATCGGCCAGGACAACAGCGACATGATCGTCCAGCCCCGCGCCGACGTGACCTTAAACGTCTTACAAGGCGATGAAGAATCCTGGTTCGACGGGATCGACCTGAAGGTCGGCGCTCGCAGCAGCCATCACTTCGGTGACACCGGCAGGGACCTGGCCGGCGGGCGGGACAAGTTCTACGAGCTGGATTTTATCGGCGGCTTCGCGGTGCGCGCCTTCGATGCCTGGACCTTCGACCTGGCTTACGTCAACCGCGTCGGCACGAACGACCAGCTCAACGACGTCCATCAGATCGAGCTCCGCATTACGTTCGACGACGGGGACCCCAATTACCCATCGCAGTGGTGGCCGTACGCCTTGGTCGTCTTTGAGGCCGAGGGCGAGTCGGACGCCGGCAACGACCCGCCGCACAGCGACCTAGGTACGTACCTCGAACTGGGGGTGCGCCCGAGCCTGGAACTCCTGGGCCTGGGCCCGGATAGGTCGCTGACACTCGCGTTCCCAGTCTCGGTGGGCCTGAGCCTCGAAAATTACTACGAGGACCCCAGTGGCGATGACGACGTATTCGGGTTTGTCGACCTGGGCTGTCAGTTGCGGTGCCCGCTGATCGTCGCACGGGCGGGCGGCGACCGGCGGTGCGTTGTGGATCTGGTCGTCGGGACCGACGTACTGATCCTCGGGAATTCCCTACGGGATCTCAACGCCGCCAACGGCACGGGCGACGGCTCGGTTCAACTGATCGGAAAGGTCGGATTCGACTTCCGGTATTAACCCTCATCCCGCACCTCTGCTGTGTTGTGTTCGGGCAGGGACCCCGTCGACCCTTGGGATGCTCAGTACTCGGTGGCCGTGGGGATGGCGCGCGCGGCTCACTTCGTGAGCTTCACCGCATCAGCCACGGTGTACCGGGGGCCTTCAGGCCGCAGTTCGCTGAGCATCAGGTGCACCACGTCGACGGGCACGCTGCCGAAGAGCGTCTCGCGGTGACTCGCCAGCAGCTCCGACAGAGCGGGCGGCGGCTTGGCCTTGACACGCGCCAGGGTAATGTGGCCCGTCCAAGGCCGATCGTCTGGGGGGATGTTCAGCTGCGATAACCGCTCGCCCAGCCGGCCCACGATGTCCGCCAGCGTGCGGTTCGCCGCCACACCCACCCAAACCGAGTGGGGACGGTGCGCGCTGGGAAACACGCCCAGGCTGCTCAATTGCAGTTCAAACCCGGACACATCCGCCGTGGCCAAACCGATCGCCTCCGCGATCGGGGCAAGCAGATCAACCGGCACTTCGCCAAGAAACCGCAGGGTCAGGTGCAAGTGGTCGCCTACGACGGGGCGGACAGCTCGTCCAAGCTGACCCAGCTCCTCCATCAGCGAAAATAGCTTCCGCGGCGGCTTGATTGGAACGGCGATAAAAGTCCTCGGCAAATCCCGATACCCCTGTCGATCGATGGGCCTCATCCCCATCCGATCGCAGGGAAGTATAGGGGGTTGTCGAGGGGATTGGTCTCGATTCGACCGCCCAGCCGGCCCGTCCCAGGCCACACGCTCATCCGTGCGGGGACACAGCAGCCCAAGCCGACAATTTTCACAGCTTAGGGCGTTGTTCGTGTGGTTGTATCGCGATGGACCTGGGGTGTCCGGGGACCAGCGCAGCAACGCCCCAGCAGTGGTGCCGCTTCGCTCCACCGCCGCCCAGAGCCTCATCGTGCGCACTCAAGCGGAGAACGCCTTAAGAACACTCAGGCGCGAAAATTCAAGGATGCCCGCACCGCTTAGGGCAGTGG
>JAJUHR010000306.1 GCA_029267795.1 Planctomycetota bacterium | reverse complement strand
GGACGTCTACGCGTCGCGGGTGCGGTACCTGCAGCGGCAGGCGATGGCCAACTGGGCGGACTTGGCCAACGACGGCGTGATTCTGGTGAGCTACCTGATGGCGGTAGACCGGGCGGATTCCCGCGCCCGACTTCTGAGCGCCGATGAAAGCCCCCTGCTGAGCGAGCTGCGGCTCGATCGGGAGTCGACACACACGCAGTTGAGCCAGGCGCAGCAGGACGCGGACGGGTTGCGGAGAAAGGTATCCGAGCTGACCGCTCAAGCTGATCAGCTCAAGGGTCAAGCCGGGGAGGCGCTGGGTCAGTCGCAGCAAGCGCGCAGCCAGGCGCTGGCGGCTCAAGGGGCGGAGCGGTTCGCCTTGGAAGACCAGGCCGCGGAACTGGAGCGGCGCGCGGAGGTTAGCGGGTCCGAGGCCGAGGCTTTGACCGTGCAAGCGTCGGTTTACCAGGACGAATTGGTGCTCTTGAGCAAGCAGGTCGAGTTACTTCGCGGTGCGCTGAAGGCGATCGAAGAGCACGTCTCCGTCGTGGAGAAGCGCCAGCGGGAGGCGGCAAGCCTGGTCCGCGAGTCGCAGATCGCCAAGAGCGACGCCCTGGCGAAGATGACCTCGCAACTGGAGGAGCTGAACGAGGCCTACGCCGAGCGGGTGGACAAGCCGATGGCCGATGCGGTGGCCACGATCGACGAGGCGCTGGGGCTGATCGCCGGGGCGCTGGAGCGGGCGGCGGGCAACGACAAGCGAGCCGTGCAACAGGACCGCCTGGCGCATCTGATCACCAAGTCGCAGTTGCTGGCGGACCACGTGGTGATCACCAACAGCCGGGCGCAGCTGCTGGGGATGATCGCCCGGCAGGCTCACCGCTTGATCCCCGACCAGGCGCGGTCGTTCAGTGAAAGCGCCCAGTCCATGCAGGACCAGCGCGACGGATTCGCGCAGGACTTCCAACAGACGCTGGAGGAAGCCGCGAACTTGGTCACGAGCCTCACCGAGGGAGCACCGGAGGGCGACCCGGTGGCGGTGGTGGCTCAACAGCAGCAGGAGCGTTTGGAGAACTGCAAGCGCCGGGTCACCGAGGCGTTGCTAGCACCGCCGCAGGCCGTAGCCGGCGGAACTGCGGGCTGAGGGGTGCGGGGGGGTCGGTCCGCGCGGGGGGTGCTGCAGAGTGATGAGGAATTTCCGTTGCCGCACCGCTTGCAAGCAGGCGATGGCACCCATCAGGGGGCACACGCTACGCAGGATCAGAACCCCGGCTTTCCAACCGGGGCTTATGGGACCCGCCGTGTGTTCACGGCGGGCTAAGTCATGGGCGGATCCGCTGCGCTTGACCCGCCCTACAAACTGCGGAGCGGCGGTGGTATCTCGGGGAGGTTTCGCGGCGCCCGCCCTTGGCCGGCGGGTCATTTGTTTTTCATCCGCAGGCCGGCCAGGGCGGTGGACACGTCCGGGGCAAACTCGAAGACCTTATCCAAGCCCGTGGTCAGGAACAGGGCCCAGACGTGGTCGGGGGGCTTGGCCAGCAGGAGCTTGGCTTCGCGGTCGATGGCAGCGCGTCGGAGGCGCAGCAGTTGCGAGAGGTGCGAGCTGTTGAGCTGCGCGACGGCGCTGAGGTCGACCACCAAGTCGGGGATGCGCGGGGCGCGCTCAAACCAATCCTTAAGGCGAAGCAGATCCTCCGACAGCGACGGCTCGTCGCCGAGGCGCACGACCCAGATATTGTCCGACCATTCCTGAACTGCCATGCGGCGTATCGTCCGTGATGTGAAGCCCCCTGACCGCCCTACACCGCTTTATTCGAGAATGGACCGGCCCGGCTGGTCCCCCGTGGTGTCCTGCTGAGGATCGGCGGCCGCGCCGCTGTCCTCGTCCGCGATCCGCGCCACGGCCGCGAGGGAGTCGCCTTCGTCCAGCTGGATGACCTTGACCCCCTGTGTGGCGCGGCCGGTTTGGCGGACGGCGCCGGCGTTGATCCGCACGATCTTGCCCCGGGTGGAGATGAGCATGACGTCGTCCTGGGGGTCGACGACGAGCAGGCCGACGACCCCGCCGTTGCGCTGGCTGGTGACGATGTCGCGCCGGCCCTTGCCGCCGCGGCCCTGGGCGCGGGCGGAGCCGTCCTCGGAGTGGACCAGGTATTCGCTCAAGGGGGTGCGTTTGCCGAAGCCGTGTTCGGTGACGGTCAGCAGGTCGCGGGAGTCCTCAGCGGCGACGCGGACCATGCCGACGACGACGTCGTCCTCGGCCAAGTCGATGCCCTTGACGCCGCTGGCGCTGCGGCCCATGGCGCGAGCCTCGTCCTCGTGGAAGCGGATGGCCATGCCGCCGCGTGTGCCCAGCAGCACGTGGTCGCTGCCGCTGGTCCAGGTCACGCCGATGAGCGAGTCGCCCTCGCGCAGGCTCAGCGCGATGATGCCGGCGCGGTTGACGTTGCGGTAGTCCTTCAGGGCGGTGCGCTTGACCACCCCGCGGGTGGTGGCGAAGAACAGGAATGCCTCTTCGCGCTCGAAGTCCTCGATGGGCATAAAGGCGCAGACGCGCTCGGATTCTTTAAGGTTCAGCAGGTTGACGATCGCCCGGCCGCGGCTGGTGCGCTGGGCCTCGGGGATCTCGTAGACCTTGATCTTGTAAACGCGGCCCAGGTTGGTGAAGCACAGCAGGTCATCGTGGGTCGAGGCGACGAACACCTGCTCGGTGAAGTCGTTCTCGCGGGTGTCGGCCCCGATCACGCCCTTGCCGCCGCGGCCCTGGGTGCGGTAATGCTCGACCGGGACGCGCTTGACATAGCCTTCATGCGTGATGGTCACGACGACCTGTTCGACCGGCGTCAGGTCGCCGATGTCCAGGTCCTCCACGGCCTCGGAGATTTCCGTGCGGCGTGGGTCGGCGTACTTGGCTTTAAGCTGGGCGACCTCCTCGCGGATGATGTCGTACACGCGTTTCTCGCTGGCGAGGATGGCCTCGTAGTCCTCGATCTGAGTGAGGAGCTTGGCGTACTCGTCCACGAGTTTTTCGATCTCCAGACCGACCAGCTGGATCAGCTGCAGGCGGCCGATGGCCTCGGCCTGGGTGCGGGACAGGGC
>JAJUHR010000001.1 GCA_029267795.1 Planctomycetota bacterium | reverse complement strand
GGCTGCTTTAGGCAACCACGGGTGATTTAAGCCGGCGATGACCTACTTTCCCGCTGAGGCAGTATCATCGGCGCGGCGGGCTTAACTGCTGAGTTCGGAATGGGATCAGGTGTGACCCCGCCGCTGTCTTCACCGACAATGGCCGCTGACCAGCGCTAACCGGTCGCGTCCTAAATCTTCTCTCTGCTCCCTGTACCCCCTATTCCTTCCCTACCAACTCAAGCCCTTTCTTGCCCCCTGCTCCTACCCCATCTTCCCCCCGGTCGGGCACCGTTGGCGCCAGGGCTAATCGAAGCCACCAGCGCCAACACTTGCCCCCTTAACTTGAATACCCATGCTGAAGCAGCAGACGCCACACCGAAAACTAAAACCCTTAAAGAGCCTGATCGTTCGGAGTCGTCGCGTGTTGCGTCGATCTCTGGTCGATGTGATCAAGCGTTTGACCGTTAGTACCGCTCGCCTCAAGGCATTTCTGCCCTTACAGTCGCGGCCTATCAACCCGGTGGTCTACCGGGGGTCTCTCGGGAGCAAGCTCCCATGCAACTCTGATCTTGAGGGGGGCTTCCCGCTTAGATGCTTTCAGCGGTTATCCCTGCCGGACTTAGCTACCCAGCCATGGACCGAGCGGTCCAACTGGCACACCAGGGGTCCGTCCTTCCTAATCCTCTCGTACTAGGGAAGAATCCTCTCAAAGTTGCTGCGCCCACAGCAGATAGGGACCGACCTGGCTCACGCCGGTCTGAACCCAGCTCGCGTACCGCTTTAATCGGCGAACAGCCGAACCCTTGGGACCGCCTTCAGCCCCAGGATGCGATGAGCCGACATTGAGGTGCCAAACCGCGCCGCCGCTATGGACGCTCGGGTGCGATCAGCCTGTTATCCCCGGGGTACCTTTTGTCCGTTGAGCGACGACCCTTCCACACGGTATCGCCGGATCACTAGAGCCCTCTTTCGAGACTGCTCGACCAGTACGTCTTGCAGTAAAGCCGGCTTGTGCTCTTGCACTCGTCACACGGTTTCCAAACGTGCTGAGCCGACCTTTGCACTCCTCCGTTACTCTTTAGGAGGAGACCGCCCCAGTCAAACTGCCCAGCAAACACGGTCCTTGGCCCGGTTTCACGGAACCAAGTTAGGTCACAAGGACATCCAGGGTGGTATTTCAACGACGGCTCCATCCCGGCCTGAGCCGGGACTTCACAGCCTCCCACCTATCCTACGCAGAACGTGCTCGTGGCCAATGTCAGCCTACAGTAAAGGTCCACGGGGTCTTTCCGTCTTGCTGCGGGTATACGGTATCTTCACCGCATCTTATATTTCACCGAGTCGGTTGTTGAGACAGTGCTCCAGTGATTACGCCATTCATGCGCGTCGGAACTTACCCGACAAGGAACTTCGCTACCTTAGGACCGTCATAGTTACGGCCGCCGTTTACCGGTGCTTAAGTCGCAGGCTTCGCCTTGCGGCTGACCTGCTTCTTTGACATTCCGGCACCGAGCAGGCGTCAGACTGTATACATCCTCTTGCGAGTTGGCACAGTCCTGTGTTTTTGATAAACAGTTCCCAGAGCCTTTTCTCTGCGCCCTCTCCCGAAGGAGGAGGGACCCCTTATCGCGAACTTACGGGGTCAATTTGCCTAGTTCCTTAACAACCGTTCTCTCGAGCGCCTGAGGTTATTCACCACGCCTACCTGTGTCAGTTTTAGTACGGGTCCGCCGTTCGTCCACGAACGCTATTTCTTGGGACCTTCGCCGGCGGCTTCGGGATCCAAACGCCCTCGGCCTTGCGGCACGCACACGTCTAGCCGTGCGACCGCCTTAAAAAGTCCGTCACGTCGCTTCAACCTCCCGGCGGAGTGCAGGAATATTGACCTGCCTTCCATCGACTACGCCTTTCGGCCTCGCCTTAGGGTCCGACTAACCCTGGGTGGATTTACCTTCCCCAGGAAACCTTAGGCTTTCGGCGAACAGGATTTTCACCTGTTTTATCGTTACTCAAGCCGGCATAATCACTTCCTGACGCTCCACGAGACCTTAAGATCTCGCTTCGTCGCGGACAGGAACGCTCCTCTACCGCTCGCTTGCGCGAGCCCGCAGCCTCGGTTCATGCCTTATTCCCGATCATTATCGGCGCTAGGATCCTCGACCAGTGAGCTATTACGCACTCTTTAAATGGTGGCTGCTTCTAAGCCAACATCCTGGCTGTCACGGCATCCTAACTTCCTTTAGAACTAAGACATGATTAGGGACCTTAGCTGGCGGTCCGGGTTGTTTCCCTTTTGACCACGAAGATTATCCCCCGCAGTCTGACTCCCACGACATGGGCCTGTGGTATTCGGAGTTTGGTTGGAGTGGGTAGGCGGGTAGCCCCCCATCTCCATTCAGTAGCTCTACCCCCACAAGCTGTCACGTGAGGCTAGCCCAAAAACTATTTCGAGGAGAACGAGATATCTCCCAGTTTGATTAGACTTTCACTCCTCCCCATAGCTCATCCCATAACTTTTCAACGTTAACGGGTTCGGTCCTCCAGGAGGTTTTACCCTCCCTTCAACCTGGCCATGGGTAGATCACTAGGTTTCGCGCCTGACCCCTACGACTGGACGCCCTTTTAAGACTCGCTTTCGCTGCGGCTTCCCCAGGGTATGGGTTAACCTTGCCGTAAAGGCCAACTCGCCGGCTCATTATGCAAAAGGCACGCCGTCACCCGTCCGAAGACGGGCTCCGACCGCTTGTAAGCGCGCGGTTTCAGGTTCTTTTCACTTCCCTTATCGGGGATCTTTTCATCGTTCAATCGCCCTACTGGTCCACTATCGGTCGTCAAGGAGTATTTAGCCTTGGGGGGTGGGCCCCCCAGCTTCACGTGGAGTTCCACGAGCTCCGCGCTACTCTGGTGCACCTAGGCCAGCCTTGCGCCCCGTTACAGGACTATCACCTTCTTTGGTTCGGTATTCGGGTCCGATTCACAGGCCGCTTGACTGTGCCACGTTGGTGTCCACAACCCCGGCCCGAAGGCCGGTTTGGGCTGTTCCGCTTTCGCTCGCCGCTACTGACGGAATCGAGGTTTCTTTCTTTTCCTTCAGGTACTAAGATGTTTCAGTTCCCTGAGTTCGCCTCCGTGCCCTATGCATTCAGGCACGGATGACCACAGAAGTGGTCGGGTTTCCCCATTCAGAGATCCCAGGATCGGTGCTTGGTTACCAGCTCCCCTGGGCTTATCGCAGGTTCCCACGTCTTTCATCGCCTCTTGACGCCAAGACATCCACCGCGCGCCCTTAGTAGCTTGATCACATCGACCAGAAACCGACCCTCCGGAAGTAGACTCGAAAACAGAGCCACCCCGGCGGATCGATCGCAGATCGATACGAACCGCTGCGCCACGATTGACAGCGCAGCGACCCGCGCCTCGCTCACCGCCTTACGGCGGATCGCTAGACGCGGGCAAGCTCCTCAAGAGCTTCGCTCTCGGTGTATGCATCCGCATACTTCAGCTTGGGTATTCACTTATCAAAGAACGATAGAGCAAGCGTCCCACGATCCGGTGCTGAAGACCAACTTCCGGACTGGACTGACTCGCTCAGAAAAAGCTTAGCTACCCTCGGCTCCAAGCCTCGCGACGTACGACCTCAAGAACGAGACTCGTATCGACCCGAAGGAACGAGGAATATTAGCCCATTGCGAAGCCGTGTCAAGCGGCACACAAACCCGAAGAATCGGCAGAATCTTGGGGCCTTCAAGCTATGAAGCCTCGAAGCAATCCGAAATAAATAATTTATAAGATTTTGTCAATTAATGAATAACGACGCTTATCTGCCCTCGTGGAGAACCTGTTAAGATTACAAGTTCGTGGGGGGCCGGCGCCAAATTCGAGCCACGAAGCAACCCCACTCAATTGGAAGGATGCGAGCAGCCCAGGTTTTCGGGATACCGCCAACCACGTAGGCCGTTCGTGCCCGAACTTGAGACGAGCCCGGTCGAAGATCCTGGGGGACTCGTCGCAAGTCGCGCATAAAAGATGGGTAGCACTCAGCAGGTGGACAATCTTGCTGGGGGGCTGCGGTGGAAAGCCCAATGGGACACCCTATTTGGACGCTGCACATCGTATCTCACCCGCGTGTCTTGACGTAAACTCTCAATGAAGCTCGGTCATTTGGGAGGGGACTTGGCCGAACTGGAAAGTTCCGACTGCTCCGTCACCCATTTAGGGATGGGACCCGCGGGAGAGCGGGCGATCAGGAGCAAGACGCCCGCAACAATCACCAATACCGGGATTTCCACGTCGACCCGAAGCCGACCGGTTTGGCGCAGCACCGATAGAACGCTGGCGATGAAGAAGAAGGGGCCGACGACGATGGTGATCTTGTCGCAACCGGCGATGAAGAAAGCGAGCAGCCCCATGGCTGCAAGGCTCAGGGTCCAGACCCAATCGATGCCTGGGGCGACGCCCAGGGTGGTGAGCAACCAACCGAGCCCGATAGTGATCAGCAGGAGTGGGAAGATGAGCGTTTTGCTACTGGGCTTCATCGGTCGAGGCTCCGCGATATAGCGAGGCTTTGTGCCCCCTCCATGGGTTCCTTGCTGCGGTAGGCCATTGTACCGACGGTGATGGTCGCACCGAGACGATCGAAGAAGAAAGAGATCAGGTATCGGTTCCCTTCGGGGCGATTGCCCGCGAGCGAGGTCGTCTTTCCAGTCGAAATCGTATCCATTTTTCGAAACCCACAACGAGGTAAACCGCCAAAGCCACACCCACGACACGCAGCCAGGCGGCACCGCTAATTGGCGCGGTGTGAAAAAGCCGGTTCATGACCGGCACGTAAGTCAGCAGCAGTTGGGAGGCGACCATCGCTGCGCAACCCGCCAAGAGCCAAGGATTGCTGAACAGACCCACCGAAAACATCGATCGGGTCAGCGAGCGACAATTCAGCAAGTAAAACAGCTCCACCGTCACGACGACATTGACCACGATGGTGCGGGCCTGCGGCAGGCTGGCCCCGTGATATTCCTGCTCCCAGAGGAACAAGCCAAACGCACCGGCCAGCATCAGCAACGTAACCAAACCGGTCCGCATAATCAGGGGGAAGGTGAGGATGGGCTGCCCGGGGTCTCGCGGCGGCCGCTCCATCAGATCGCGCTCCATAGGCTCGAAGACAAGGAATAGCCCCAGCAGGATGGCGGTGCTCATGTTGATCCACAGCAGCTGTACTGGTAGCGCCGGCAAGGTGGCGCCCAAACACACGGCGGAGAGGAGGATCGATGCCTCGCCGCCGTTGGTCGGCAACGTCCAGACGATGAATTTCGTCAGGTTGTCGAAGATGCCGCGGCCCTCTTCCACGGCCGCCTCGATCGAGGCGAAATTGTCATCGGTGAGGATCATGTCCGCGGCCCCCTTGGCCGCATCGGTCCCGCTGATGCCCATGGCGATGCCGATGTCGGCCTGCTTGAGTGCGGGGGCGTCGTTGACCCCGTCCCCGGTCATCGCCACGACGTGGCCCCGCGACTGCAGCGCCTTGACCAGGCGGAGCTTCTGCTCGGGCGCAACCCGGGCGAAGACGACGGCGCGGTCGGCCACGTCGCCGAGATCTTCGTCGGAAAGCCGATCCAGCTCGTGGCCGGTAACGGCCAGGGGGTCATGGCTTGGGTGAGCGAAGGGCGGCGCCTGGTCCCGCAGGTCGGTGGTGTCCATCAGCCCGATCTGCTGGGCGATCGCCTTGGCGGTCAGAACGTGGTCGCCGGTGATCATCTTCACACGGATGCCGGCCCGCTTGCAGCGTTTGACAGCGGCGATCGCCTCGGGACGCGGCGGGTCGATCATGCCCTGCAGGCCGAGAAAAGTCAGGCCCGCCGCGACATGGTGGTGCTCCAGCCGCCCATGCTCGCGTGTGGCGCCGCGGCGAGCGAAGGCAAGCACCCGCAGTCCCTTGGCGGCCATCTGCTCGGCTGCGCGGTGTACCCGTTCTTTGTCCAGCGCCACGGTTCGCCCATGGTTGTCGAGTGCATCGGTGCATCGATCGAGCAGGCGCTCCACCGCGCCCTTCTTGTAGATAATCCGCTCGCCCAGCCCCCCTATGCCGTGAAGTGTGGCCATGAACTGATGTTCGGACTCGAAGGGGATCACATCGAGGCGGGGGTGGAATTGAGCAAGATCGGCCCCCGCCAGCCCTGCCTTTTGCGCCACCACAATCAGCGCGGCTTCGGTGGGGTCGCCCTGCACCACGAGCCGGCCCTCTTCACGAACCAACTGGGAGTCGTTGCACAGCAGGCCGGCCTTGAGGCACTCGGTTAACGCCTCGTGATTGCGCATGACCACCGGCTGCCCATCGTGGCGGATCTGTCCGATCGGCTCGTACCCTGCGCCTGAGACATCAAAGAGCTTCCCGCCCGCAAAGATCTCTTGCACCGTCATCTGATTTTCGGTGAGGGTGCCGGTCTTGTCGGAGCAGATGACGGTGGTGCTGCCGAGGGTTTCCACGGCCGGCAGCTTTCGGATGATCGCGCGCCGCTTGGCCATACGCGTGACGCCGATGGCCAGCGTGATTGTCACCGCCGCGGGCAGCCCCTCCGGGATCGCCCCGACCGCCAGAGCCACGGCGGCCATGAACATCTCGGCGACCCCTTCGCCCTGCCACAGCCCGATCGCGAACGTGACGCCAGCGAAGCCGAGGATGACCTTGAGCAGGAGCTTGCTAAATTGTGCGATCTTTTTCGTCAGAGGCGTGGAAAGATCGGTGGCCTCTGAGATAAGCCAAGCGATGCGACCGGTCTCCGTACGGTCTCCGGTCGCCCACACCAACCCCTCAGCGTGACCGTAGGTGACCAGCGTGCCTGCAAACGCGAGGTTCTTGCGGTCGGCTAGGAGCGTGTCGAGCGCCAGGGGATCGGAGGTCTTGTGCACGGGCACCGACTCCCCGGTGAGGGCCGACTCATCCACCTGTAGGCTGCGCACGTGAAACAGCCGCAGGTCCGCCGGGATCCGGTCGCCCGACCGCAACAGCACGACGTCGCCGGGCACCAGCTCCGCCGAGGGTACACGCTGGTTTCGTCCATCGCGTCGCACCGTGGCCTCGGTCACCACCATCCTCGAGAGCGCCTCGATCGCTCTCTCGGCTTTGGCCTCCTGCACATAGCCAACGACGGCGTTGACCAAAACCACCCCGAAAATCACCGATGCGTCCACGTATTCGCCGAGCCAGATCGTGACGAGGGCAGCCCCCAGCAGGATGTAAACCAGGGGCTGATAGAACTGGAGAAGGAATCGTTTCCATGCGGGTGTGCCACGCTTAGCGGCAACCCGGTTCAAACCATATTGAGCCTGGCGGCGTTTGACTTCCGCTGTAGTCAGCCCCATACGCACGTCTGCGTCCAGCAGCCGCACGACTTCTTCCGCCTCGAGTTGGTGCCACCGGTTCGATTGCTTCGATGGGGTTAACATGGGACAGTCCATCCCCTGGGGGGTCGGGATACACCTATTAGAAACCGAAATGCTCAACCGACAAAGCGTCTTTCGATACGAGGGCGGACAGACTCCAACCACGGGAGAAAGAACCGCTGTCGGCGATCTGTTTGCAAGTTCCTCGCACTCGCCGAGGGTCGACGGGTATGCCCCGCCCTGAAGGGGAGCTTTCCCTGGGCCCGTGGGAGGCTCTGGTATACTGAGCCCGGTTCCGCCGAAGCCCGAAAACCCAAGAAAAAATAAGGGATCGGCCCGATGGTTCACCGCTAAAATCACCGGGCCGGTGGGGTGCCAGAGTGGTTGAATGGACCGGTCTTGAAAACCGGCATCGGGCTCGTCCCGATCGTGGGTTCGAATCCCACCCCCACCGCTTCCAACCCTTCGTCCGACCGCGTATTTCCGCGATGTGCCAGCATTTCGATATCGGCGAGGCGATCCGCATCGTCATCGCGGTTCACTCCACCAGACTCCATCAAACTCCGCCCTGTTCCGCCCTTGGGTGGCAAGCTGGCTGCAAGCCGAATCGGCTGGTCGTGGGTGCCGGTGGCCGCGGTGCGACCCGTCAAGGGCGCAGACAAATCGGGCAGCACGTCGAGCGCGGAAGCCAACTCGCCGCGGTACACGTGCGAGTAGCGGTCCATGGTGAGCGTGATTGTCGAGTGCCGCGCTAGCGCCTGGGCTGTTTTCGGGTGCACCCCGCCAGCGGCGAGGTTGGAGATGAAGGTGTGCCGAAGAGCGTGAAAGTCCGCCACCCGGCCGGCATCGTCGCGGTAGGCAAGGAATGCACTGGCTTCCCGTTCAGCCCGCTCTTGTGGCGTCACCGCCTCTTCCAGCCATGCCTTGCGGGCGTCAGCCAAGTCGGCACGGATCATGCTCGCCACTTGGCGACGAGAGGGGACCTTGAACGCTGGCGCGGATGGCAATTTGTCCGATAGGTGCTGGCGGAGGAGTGCCGCCGTATCGCTGCGTAGAGGCAACGTGTCCCGCCGACGATTCTTGGCGTAGGCAGCCTCGATGGTCACGGTGGGCGTGCTTGAATCCAGGTCGAACGAAGCCCGCGTCAGGCTTCTGATTTCGCCGGCCCGCAGCCCGGTTTCCACAGCCAAGCGGTAAAGCAAGGCCCGCTCCGGACCCGACATACCGTGGCGGACACCCACAGAAGATGCCGCGGCCAACAAGCGTCGGATTTCCTCGGCTGACAGCGGCCGCCGGTCGCGCCGGCGATCGGTCTTGACGTTCAGCCCCTGCAGGTGAGCCAACGGCGACTCCGTCGCCCTGCCGTCCCGAACCATCCACCGGCAGAACTGCTTGGCCGCCTGCAGGTAGAAATTGTGCGTCTGGGCAGCAATGCCCCGCTCACCCTTCCGCATCTCGGCCAACTCGGATTGCAGCTTGCTCGCAGAGATATCCGACCAGTACACGAATCCACAGGCGTCGAAGATCTTGCGGGCGCGGCTGGCAACCAGCTCTGCGTGCCGCTCGGTGTTGCCCTTGGCCAGCAGCGAGGCCTCCCAGTCGGTGACGTGCTCCTGTAATGGCTTGGCTGCCGCTACGCGCGCCGGGTCGATGATCCCCCACTCGGCCAGACGATCGCGGATGCTCGCGGGCAGCGATTCTACGAATCGCGTCAACTCGGGTGGGAGCGTATCACCGGCCGCCCGGCGCTGGTTCAGCTTGTCGATCTTGCGTGCCGCCTCTTCCGATGCCTTGCGATCGGAAAACAGCGGCAGGCGACGCAGCGCCTCCGAATAGTCCACGAAGACAGCGTAAAACTTCTCGCTCTGGTGCCGCTGTCCATCCTTCGTATAGGTCATCCGCCGAATCTTCATGACGATTTTCTCCTTCCCTAACCTTACGCTTGCGGCTTGTTCTTCGCCGCTTCGTCTCGCTCCCCCTGCTGTTCGCCCACCCTGACGGGGTTAATTCCGATGGGCCGGCTATCCGATCCACCATCTCTAACGACAGTCCCCTTCTCCCGCCCATGAATCGTGACATGGTGCTTTGAGTCGGCCCAACCTCTTTGCAGGTGCGGTAGCGGCTTAGACCGCTTGCACCGATGCTCCGTCGAAGCTGATCCGCTCAGCCTGGTCGTTTGGCTTTCACCAACTCAAGTATGCACTCTGTCAGATCTTAGAACAACCATCGCTCCGCCAAGTATGTGTCGAAATTCGTCGGGATATGCGATTGCCGGGAGTGCAAGATTTTTCACGCGCCTGGATAACACCATATCCGCCGGCCCAACCGATGATGCTTCCTTGTCTTAGCCCCCGCCCTGTTTCGGATCGGCCCTTGTCAGCCGCCCCTGACACCATAGCCGCCACACGGACTCTCGCCTCCGCCAGTCGCTTTCGGAAACGAGCAGCAGCCCCAAGTAGTTGGCGAGCCTATCGGCCGCGTCTAACGAGAGGCCGCTATGCCCCGCCGCGAACCGGCTGATCGATGAGGGGCTTAGGTCACAACCTTGGGCAACCATCACATGGGTCTGCCCAACCCCCCTCAATTCTCTTCTGAGAGTGTCGCTGATCTTCTCCATGCATACCTCCTTCAAGGAGCATCCTCGATCCTCAAATTCCTTAGGGCAAAGTGGCATTTTTGCGGGCAAGCGCATGGGTAACTCGCCACAGCTACCATTCCCTACTTGGAAACGTCCTCCATACCCACATTGCCCGCGGAGATTTCGGAAAGACTGGGTTGTAGAAGCTGCTCATCACCCAACGGGAGCAGCCATTCAAATTCCCGCGCCCTTTTAGGCGAGTGTTCCTGCACAACCTTGATGATCCCTTCGAAGATGAGAACGTCGACACAATCGTATACTCGACGGTGATCAACGCCCAATGGAAGTGCTAGCGCGCGGCCACTCAACCAAAATCTGCCCTTCCCCTCAATGGCCAGCACGTGGCACGTACAACAGACCACGTTTAAGAGCTCGTCTTGGAACTCCGCGATTGACGCTGGGGGCGTCAGCGCGGTTGCCTTCGCGATGGCCCTGCCCAGGCGGCCTTCCTTCTCCGGATCGTAGTTTTCCCACGCGTTCAGGAAGTCTGTCCAAGTCTCCAGAAAATTTTTCGTTCGGATCGCAGGCAATGCCCGTTGATGCCAAAACTGAACAATGGGCTTGCACTGCTGAACGCTCTGGAATCCTTGCCTTCGCAGCACCATCACAAGGTTGAAGATGCGACGGTTTCGCTGGCCCGCTGCTGTAGGCAGTGTGCTCTTTATCGCAGCCCAACTCGCTTCGTCTAGCCCCAACTTTGACACATCAAACACATCAGACATATCAGACATATCAGACTCATCAGACACATCAGACTCACTCAATAGAGGGGGATTTAGGGGGGTTACAGGGAGTCGATCTTTGCTAAGTAACTCCCGGTTATGCTCATCACTCGCAGGAACGAGTCCAGCGGTCTTTGGATCATCGATGATTGGGATGTCTCCGTTGGGCTCGATCATCCATTGGTAGATCGCCCCAGAGGCGTGAGCCGAGGGGGGCACGATGGTGTAGTGGCCGCTTCCGACTCTCAACTCACCATCACCAAACTTCTTGTACATGGCCGACGGGCACCGAAAATAGACGTGGTAACCCCTCGCCGTTTTCACCGCCGGAAGTGACTTGGCGAGCTCGGGGTAATGCGCTTGCCAATGGTCATACGCCTGGGAGTCGTCGAAATCGCGGACACAGAGACCATCTCGATGGATAACGGCTAGACCAGCCACATCGCCCCTTGAAAACCACCGTCGAAATTCCTCATCAGAAGGACGTGCTCCTTCTTGATACCGCTCCCACTTCACACCTCGAGGCGGCGTTTTGCCGCCCGCGCCGATGGGGATGATGGTCCAACCGAACCGCATGGCGTAGTCCTGGGCAGCTTCCAGGTATTGGTTGTTGTCGATGTGCCCGAGCGTGCGTGCAACCACCTGCTTGCTTGGCAAAAGCATATTTTTCTCCCGTACCTTATTTGGGGCGATGGACCCTCCACCGCCGGGTTTGCTGATATGAGGAA
Organism: Planctomycetota bacterium; assembly: GCA_029267795.1. Taxonomy (GTDB): domain Bacteria; phylum Planctomycetota; class Phycisphaerae; order Phycisphaerales; family Phycisphaeraceae; genus JAJUHR01. The sequence goes on along the minus strand of JAJUHR010000001.1, from coordinate 34,065 downwards.
AGGGCTGTTTGCCCCCGGCCTTTTTAGAAACGACGGCCTCTAGGCGGGCGAGCACCTGCCCGCCGCATGGCCAAGTTCTTCCCTTCTCGATATGAATGAAGTGGGCACTTGACGCACGGACATTCTTTGACCGCTTTGCGCGATCCTCCGCTGCAATCGAGGCAGTATTCCCCTATAGCTTTGAGCGGTCGGAGGATTTCGCCATAGGGCGAATCGGGTCCGCATTTCGCCCGCTCCTCGGGGGTGGGCATCCGACCAAACCTGTACGGCCACAATACGGCAGGAACATCCATAGGGCTTTTGACTGATCCAATGCGTACTACCTCTCTATTGCCGCAATTCAGTTCGAGCACCTTTTTCCTGATCGCTTTTAGCGGAGTCATCCTCTTCCCCATCGCTTCATATCCCTCCCATGTCGCATGATTTGCCAACGATCCCTTGGCGGTGCACCCGCCGCGATCCAATCTTCAACTTCTTCCCTCCTGTAACGTCGCGAACGCCCGAGCCGCACTGGCTCGGGACCGAAGTGACCTCTTTTGATCAGAGAAAACAGATGTGATGACGAAATGTTCAGTAACTCCGCCGTTTCAAGGTGGGACAGGAGTGAGCGAGACTGAGAAGGGGGTGGACTGTCGTTCATCGTCCACCTCCCTCGACTTGGCCGGCGTCTCTTCCCACGACGCCTATTTCCTTGCAGCGCATTATCCTTGTTCCCGGAATAAAATTGAACATTTCTGCTAAAAAAAATATACACCAAATCATGAATATTGCAAATTTTTTCGCAGAAATTGCACAAAAACTACAAGTCAATACTAAATATGAAGTTAGGCCCTTTATGGGCGCGGCCAAGTCGAGGGAGCCTGCCCAGTTTGCGCAAAGCTAAAAGTTGCCCAGCCACTGCGGGCGGGTCTAGCTTATGCCCTACCCGCTCCTGTAACTCTTTAACGAACCCTAGCAATGCCTCTGGATCCATGAGCAACTTATCAGCTGGGTAATCGTTTTCATAATAAAGAATTATGATTGGCAACTCTAGCTTTTTGTCCCACTTCGGAGGGCGCCCAACCGGTCTTCCAGTGGACCGTCGTGAGCCCTCCTGCTTTCTGTCTCCGCCGTCCATAAGTGCCACAGATTCTCTCCTATCATTAAACGCAGAAAAACAAAATAATATTGCACTACATAACTAAAAGTACTATTATTTCGCAGAAAATCAACTCGCAAAACTTGGCCCATATTCCCTTACCAGGCTTGTGGACCAGCATCCACTAACGGGGGAGTAGGCTTTTTGTCCAAGATCAGAGTCGGGCTTGAGGTGGGTCTTCGATCATCCGTAGCTTGAGGGGTACGGGGGATGTGGGATCGGGGGCGGTCTGCCTGGGGTGAGGGCGTGAGGGTGAGGTGCGGGCTTCGGGGACAATACTTCCGTGGGCAAAACTTCCGGAGGCGGGGTTCCGAGGGAGTTCCCCAGCTCTGGATCGTTAACACGCGGTTCTCCGCTGCCATCTCAACGATCTGGCGATCCAGGGCGGCAGGCCCCGCTACGTCACCGCACTGGTGAGAGCAGCACCCCCCGGAAGACCGGAGGCTGCAGAAGGAAGACGGAGGAGGGGAACTGATCGAGGTCTCCATTGGGAAGATGGGGGGCGCGCGGGGATTTTCGATGCCGCACTCACCGCGAAGGTACGCCAAGCGGCTGCTGGTGCTCGACCCCGGTAGGGGAACCGCAGGTCGTGCACCTGGCCACACGGAAGTGCAATGCCATGGCGCGGTTCTCAGGTTACACCCAAGGGCTCCGCTTCCACGGCACGTATACCTTTGTCGGACTCCCGAAAATCCGCGAGAAGAGTGAATTGGAGGACCTGCCGATCCTGGACCGTGTCAAGGGCCTTAAGTGCGGCGTGTGGAAGGCAGACCCGCGGACCGGTGAAATGGTGGGCTTCGTGGAGTTCAAGGCCGGCAGTGAGGAGCTGCTCGCGGTGGAGGTTTTTCCGGGTGTACGTTAGCTGGCGATCGTTGGGTTTAAGCAGGACACCATCAACGGCATTTTCCTCGTGCCCCTGCTTCCGGAAGTGCGCCCCCCAAAGAGCCACCGCCCTCAGAAGTGTCCTCGATAGCGCCGGCAAGACTGGGTCGTGGGGAGCCAAACTTTGGCTGGCTGAGGATGGCTCTTGAACGAACCGATCTTCAGGGAACGTCGCGTCAGTGGTACGTGACGGTCTTACCTTATCTTCAGAAAAATCTTTTCTGGTAATCGCTCAGTTGTTGCCTCGGAGTGGTGTCGCATCCCCATCGTCGGTGCAAGTCAAGTGTTACTGAGTGTCGGCGGAGCGATCGGTGGTTAGGGAAAAGGCTCGGCCTGAAGACCGGCGTGCAGAAGGTTGACGATTTGGCCTTAAATTCTATTGACCCGATTTCGGCCGGGTGGTTATACTCATAACCATGTTCCCGGTGGGTGCAACACGGCCTGTTCTTTTTTCTCCCCAATTACTCTCCCCCTTTGACTTGCGGTTCTCTCCGTCGGTCTTCTTCCTTCCGCCTCCTTCGGCCTGACCTTCTTATCCAGGAGGTGTGGCGATGCGTGCGTGTAGCTGGGCGTTGGCAAGCGCGGTCTTGGCGATTCGGGCGGCGGCCTAACGAGTGGGCTTGATTCGGCCCGAGTTTCGTCTCGGCGCGGGCGACTGCTCTTTCATCGATTTTTTCTCTGGATTCCGGCGGTGTTCGGGCTGATCCCAAGAAGGCGGTAAGGGGATATTGCCATGTCGATGAGCTCACGGTTGTACGAGGCGGCGCGGTTTGTGAACTATTACCTGCACCAGCGGGTGGCCACCGGGAGGGCGGCGATGCGGCAGCGTGCGAGCCGGCAGAACCATCTGGCGCGGCCGACGGCGATCTTTTCGGGACTGGAGCCCCTGGAGCCGCGGATCATGCTCGATGGAGCTCCGACTGTCTTAGCCTTTCGCCTCAACGAGGACGCGCTGCAGCGATCGATGGTCACGAGCATCGCAGTGGACTTTAGCAAAGACGTGTCAGCGAGCCTGCAGGCCTCGGACCTTCACCTGCAGAATCTGACCACGGGGCAAGCGGTCGACCCAGCGGCGACGGCGGTGTCGTACGACCCAGCGACGAACCGTGCCACGTGGACGTTCCCGGGCCTGGCGGGAAAGACGCTAACTAACGGCAACTACACCGCGACGCTGGCGTCGGCCGGGATCACCGACAGCCAAGGCAATACCCTTGACGGCAATGGCGATGGCATCGGCACCGGTTTACCCGCCGATGATTACCGCTTCGACTTCTACCGGTATTACGGGGACGCGGATGGCGACCGGGATGTGGACAACCTGGACCTGTTCAAGTTCCGCCAAACGTTCCCGTCGGTCAGTGAGGCTGGACTGACCGCGCTGAAGCTGACAAAGACGTCGGAGCATTCGGTACGGGGGATGCTGCAGCGGCTGGCGGAGCGCAGCCTACGCAAGAGCCTGGGGATCACCGGCGCCAGCTTGAACGGAGCCTCGCCGCTCCAGGCGTTGACGCCGTACAACCCGCTCTTTGACAGCGACGCCGACGGGGACGTGGACAACCTGGACCTGTTCCGCTTCCGTCAGACGTTCCAGACCGATCTGGTCGCACCGATGGGTATAACCACATCGCTGAACCGCGACACGGCCCCGGCGGGCGCATCAGACGATTCCCCGCTCAAGAGCGACGGGATCACGTTTGATCCGACGGTCACCGGCCGGGTGGCGTTCCACGAGGACGCGGCGAAGGTGCGCGTCGGCCTCGACGTAACACCGCTGAACTCCTTCGTCGACATCACCGGCAAGCTGGGCCCCAACGGCTCGTTTCTTTTCGGCCGCACCGACCTGGAGTCGATCCTGGGCGCCCCACTGTCCGATGGTCAACACACGCTGCACCTGCGGGCCGAAGACACCTCCGGCGGCGCACTGGCCTTAGCAGATCTGAGTTTCACGCTGGATACGGTGGCGGCGACGCCGACCCTCGACTTGGCGACCGACTCGGACCCGAACCCGCTGGGAGACCAGGAGACCGCGGCGGCTGCGGTGAATTTGGTGGGCCAAGCCGAACCGGGGGCCATGGTGCTGCTGAACCTTACCGGCGCGACGACCACCGCCGACGAGGCGGGCTTGTTCGAGTTCCCGGGCGTGCCGCTGTCGCTCGGGAGCAACACTTTCACAGCGACAGCCACGGACATCGCCGGCAACATCAGCAGCTTCAGCCAAACGATCACCCGGCACGTAGCGATCCTAAACGAGGACGACAGCTTCGTGGCGCAGAGCACGCTGCCGATCGACCTGGGCCAGGAGCAAGGCTCGCGTACGCTGCGGCTGATGCTGGAGCCGCACTTCGACACCACCGACACGGCTCCGGTGATCGAGGACGTGTTCCTGGTTTACCTGGTCGACCCGAACGACCCGTCGCAGACGCTGCTCGGCCACGGCACCCCCGGAAGTGCCCCCGGAACGGCGCTGTTCTCTCTCGCCGGCGATCAGGCCGATTTTGTACCCGGGTTGGTCAGCTTTGACGGCGCGACGGTGCGGATCGACTTGACGAGCCTTGGGGCACTGGATCAAGGCCTGCTGGTGCTCCAGATGCTCAATAGCGACGCGGACACGGGCAGCCGGGTGGAGGTAGTGTCGCTGGAGAACGAGGTGGACGAGGAGGGTGTGGCTTCGCCAGTGTTCCCCGTGTCGGCCACGACGGATGCCCCCGGAAGTGCGATAGATCTCTCAACGCTCACCCCCTCTAGTGATGTGGAAGTGCTGGTGAGCAATGTGCGGTTCAATCAGACCACCGGTCGTTACACGGCGGAGCTGCGGGTGTGGAACCACGGCGAGGCCCTGGGCCGCAACGTGGTGGTGTTGTTCCCGGGGCTGCCGCCGGAAGTCACGATGCTCAACCCCTCAGGTACCGACATCGGTGGCAATCCCTATATCAACTTCCTGGAGGCCATTCGGCGGGGTGGCCTGGCTTTCGAGGCGATCAGCGACCCCATTCAGATCGAGTTCGATAACCCCGATCAAGTGCGCTTCAACCTGACCCCGGAAGTTTTAGTGGGTGGTCCCAATCAGGCTCCGGTATTCGAGCCGGTAGGTGAGCTCACGGTGATGCCGGGGGACAAACTGGAAGTGCCGCTGGTGGCGACCGATCCCGACGGAGATTTGGTGACCTTCTCAATTCAGTCTGACGACGCTTTGCCGACGGGGATGCTTCAAGCGAACGGCACGCTGACGTTCAGCCCCACGCCAGATCAGGTGGGTGATTATGCCTTCACGCTAATCGCCTCCGACGGGGCGCTACAGACCACGCAGGAGGTGACGTTGCACGTGGTGGCAGACGCGGTGACCACCGCGCGGCTGTCGGGGGTAATCCTGGACACCGATGGCACGCCGTTGGTGGCTGTACCGATCGAGGTGGGCCCCGTGCAGACGGTCACGGGGGTGGATGGCTCGTTTGAGCTCGATTTTGGCACCGAACCTCTCCCAGCGGACACCCTCAAAGTCCACGGCGAAGACGCGAACGTGCCGGGCAAGATCTACCCCTTCATCGCCGAAAAGCTGCCGCTGCTTCTGGGCCACGAAGTTTTTCCGGGGGTGAACAACGTGATCGACCGGCCGATCTACCTGCCGGCCCTGGACGTCGATAGCGGCTCGCCGATCACGCCCGACCAGGACAACGTCGTCCATGCGGACCTGGATCACGATGACCAGCCCGACTCCGACGCGATGGTGCTCGTCGCGGCCAACACGCTGGTCGATCAGCAGGGCAATCCCTTTACAGGCGTGCTGAGCATCACGCAGGTGCCGATGAACCTGACACCGGCGCCACTGCCGGAGAACCTGTTTCCGGACATCGTGGTCACGATCCAACCCGGCGAGATGGTATTCCTCGAACCCGCCAAGCTCACCCTGCCCAACACCGCTGGATATGCTCCAGGGACGCTGATGGACCTTTGGTCAATCAACCCTGTCACAGGCTTCTTCGACAATGTCGGCACCGGCCAGGTCAGCCCCGACGGCTCGATGATCGAAACCATCACCGGCGGCATTCGCAACTCATCCTGGCACTTCTTCGCTTCGTCAACAACCACACCGGAACCCACCGAAAAAAATAAAAAGTGCGAGGATTGTGATTGTGATCCTTGCTCGAAGGCGAAAGTGAAGGGTGACTCCGAAGTTGAATTGCACTCCGGCGCCCTGATCGAGACACACGACCTAGCGTCCTACGAGTCATTAGGCGTCTCCCGCGCCAAGACCCTGACTTACGATTCGATGCGGGCCGACCCTCGTCCGATCGTACATGTGGGCTATCGCAACGTACCCCCGGATTCTCAATCACGGCTGATCGCGAAGATGACGCTGACCCGCGGTGAATTCCAGTACCAGGTGGCTGGACACGCAGGCGGAGAGTTTGGTCTCACTGGCGGCGAGCACTTCTGGTCCCTGGATAGCGGCGGGGCCATTGAGATTGCTCTGCAGGTAGACACAACCTTGCTTGCCACGGGACGCTACGACTACCAGCTCGACAGCGGAGTTCGCCGGTTCAACGGCAGCACTTTCATAGGGTCGGCATCGTCCAGCACCGACGAGGTCATCGTGGTCAATTCGATCGATAGCATCTTCGGCGCCGGCTGGGGCCTCACTGGGCTCTATGAAATTGCCGAGAACCCCGACGGCTCAGTGCTGCTGATCAATGGGGACGGAGGCCAAGTGCTCTTCGAGGCGCCTGCCCCCGGAAGCAACCCCGGTGATCCGTACATCCCCACGCCCACCGACTTTACGACCCTCGTCAAGCTCCCCGACGGCACCTTCCAGCGCACCACCGAGGATCAGACTGTCTATCGGTTCAACGCCGCGAACAAGGTCGCGTCGATGACCGATCGCAACAGCAACATTACCACGTACGGCTACGACGGCCAGAACCGGCTGATCAAGATCACCGATCCTGTGGGCCTGGAGACTGTCTTCGACTATTCCGGTCCCACTGGTGGAGGCAAGCGTGTCACCTCAATCACCGACCCGGCCAATCGCGTCACTCAACTCGAATACGATGCCGCCGGCAACCTCGTCAAGATCACTGACCCCGACGGCACGTTCCGTACATGGGAATATGACGCCCAGCACCGCATGGTCGGGGAGATCGACAAACGCGGTAACCACGAACAATCCTTGTTCGATTTTGCTGGCCGAGCAACAGGCGCCATCCGTAGGGACGGCTCCGAACTCCACTTTGCCCCCGCAAAAACTCGCTCCTTGCTCCCGCCCGAGGACACCATTGACCCGCTCAATTCTCCCTCGGCCTTCCCCCTGGACGAGAGTGCCGAATCCCATCACACCGACGCCAACGGTAACGTGACCCACACGGTGCTCAACCGGCGGGGCGCGATCCATTCCTCCAACGACGGTGCCGGCAATCTCCCGACCTACAACCGCGACAACCGCAACCTCATCACGAGGATCACCGACGCCCGCGGCTTCGAAACCACCTACACCTACGACGAGCGGGGCAATATTCTCACCATCTCCGACCCCATCGCATTCGGCGGGGCCAACTCGGCGACGTTGTTCCCCAATCCCATCCTGCCCATTACGAATGGGCCGACACACGTCACTTCGGCGGATTTGAACAGCGATGACATCCTCGACGTTGTCACCGGCAACCTGGACGATAACTCGGTTTCCGTGTTCCTCGTTGGAAGCGACGGCACGTTCGCGCCCCGCAGGGACTACGCCGTTGGCGCAGGCCCGGGCAAGGTCCTCGCGGCTGATCTCAACGACGATGGGTTCCTCGACCTCGTTTCTCCCAACCGAAACGACAACACCATCTCAGTCTTACTGGGGCTAGGCGACGGCACGTTCAGTCCGCGGGTAGATTACCCAACGGGGGACAGCACCGCCTTTGGCCCATCCAGCGTTGCTGTATCCGATGTGAACAAGGACGGCAACGTTGATCTTCTCGTGACGAGCGCCGATCGTTTCGCGATTCTTCTGGGGAACGGAGACGGCACCTTTGATCCGTTCAACCAGATCCCCGTAAACGATCTAATCACTTCACCAGTTGGGGACCTGAACAAGGACGGGAATCTCGACCTCGTAACCGCAAATTATGAGAACGCGACCGGCAGCAGCGTGACCGTGATTTTGGGCAACAGCGACGGCACCTTCACGCCGTTCCAAGACTTCCCCGTCGGCATCAACCCCGTCTTTGTGGTGTCGGCAGACTTGAACCACGATGGGAACCTCGACCTGATCGCGGGGAATGACAACGCCGGCGATCGGGTGTCTGTCCTGCTTGGCAACGGCGACGGCACGTTTGGCTCCTTTAATACCTTCGAAACCGGTGGCGTTCAGGGAGCGATCCAGGTCGCCGATCTCGACCACAACGGCGACCTCGACCTGATCATCCCCAATCTCATTAGCGGAAATAGCATCTCGGTGCTCTTGGGCGACGGAACCGGCGGCTTCGGCCCATATCGGACGTTTGACACCGGTTCCCAGCCCGTGGACGTTGCCGTCTCGGACCTGAACGACGATGGCAGCTTAGATCTCGTGGTTGGAAATTCCACCAGCAGTGAGAACCATCTCTCCATCCTCTTTGGGCACGGCGACGGCACGTTCGCCACACGTGCCGACTACCCCGCGGGCGATACACCTTACGATCACTTGGCCGCGGACTTTAATAACGACGGCAACCTGGACATCGCGGTGACCAACCGGTCCGAGGCCGCTATTTCCGTGTTCCTGGGCACCGGTGAGGGCACCTTCCAGCCCAGACAATCCTTCAGCATCGGGGTCGATCCGTCCCTATCACCCAGCATCCGGGTAGCCGCAGGCGACCTGAACAAGGACGGCAAAATCGACCTAGTTACAGCCAATCATTCCAAAGGCAGCGCATCGATCCTCTTAGGCCAGGGCGATGGAACCTTCGGAGCGCCGCAGGTCATCAGCCTCGGGGCCAATATCAGCGGCGTGGATATCGCAGATTTCAACAAGGACACCAACCCCGACATCGTGGTCAGCAACCACGACAGCCAGCAACTCACCGTCCTGCTCGGTTCCGGCGACGGCGCCACCTTTACCCGCCACGATGTCAGCATCAGCCCCCACGCCACCAACGTCGTCAAGGCCGTGGACCTCAACAACGATGGCAACCTCGACCTCGTGGCCGCCAGCGACGCTCCCCGAGGGCTTGTCACGATCCTCGGCCATGGGGACGGGACTTTCTCCTCCATTGTGAACCTGCCAACTTTAGGTAGACCCCTCCGAGACGATTTTTACATCGCCGACTTCAACGGGGATGGTTTGCTCGACGCGGCTGCCGGAGAGGATCTAATCGCAAAAGGTCAATTCGTGCTTTCGATCTTCTTCGGACACGGCGACGGCACTTTCTCTCTCAAAAGGCGGTACACATCAAGCACTTCCATCACAGCGGTCAGCGGAGGCGACGTCGATGGCGACGGTCAAGTCGACCTGATCACCACACCACGATCAGGGGTCAGCGTCTGGCGCGGGGCCGGGGACGGCACGTTCGCGCCGCCCGTCACCTTCGCCGCAACCGGCACTCCAGCGGTCCGGGCCCCCGCGGTCGACCTCAACCACGACGATCGCCTGGACATCATCACCGTGGACGACCCTGCCGGCACCATCTCAGTGCTGCTGAACCAGCGTGGCGATCTTGGCGGCGTCCCAACCGGCCGCGGCCGTCGCGAGTTCACCTACGACACCACGTTCAACCAGATGACGAGCATGACCGACGAGCTGGGCCGGCAGACGCTGTACGAGCTTGACCCGGCTACTGGCAACGTCCTGAAGATGACGCGAGTGGTCGGCGAGCTGGACACCACTTCCGGGGGGGACGACTTGGTCACCACCTACACCTACACCTCCCACGGCTTGGTCGACACCATGACCAACCCGCTGGGGCGCGTTACCGACTATGACTACGACGCCCTCGGTCGGCTGATCAAAGAGACCTTCGCCAAGGGCACGCCGGACGAAGCCTTCCGGGAATACGAGTACGACGCCGTTGGCAACCGCACCGCGGTGATCGACGAGAACGGCCACCGCACGCAGTACGAGTACGATGCGCTGAATCGCCTCATCCGCATCACGGAAGCCGACCCAGATGGCGACGCTTCTTCCGGGGGCGGGGGCGGGCCGCTCACATCACCCGTCACGGAGTTTGACTACGACGCTAATGGCAACCTGGTCCAAACCACCGATGCCCGCGGCAACATCACCATCAACAAATACGACGCGATGGATCGCCTGATCCAGATCACCGCCCCCGACCCGGACGGCGACGCCGCTTCCGGGGGTGGACCGCTCGAATCGCCCATCACCACGTCCGACTACGACCTGGCTGGCAACCTGGTTGCCACCACCGACCCCAACGGCCACGTCACGCGCAACGAATACGACTCCCGGAACAGGTTGGTGAAGACCATCGATCCCGAGGGTGGCGTGACCAAGTTCCGCTACGACGCGGACAACAACCGCACTTCCGTTACCGACCCACTGGGCCACGTAACTAAGTTCGCCTACGACATGCGCAACCGCGTCACAGCCGAAACCGATCCGCTGGGCCACGTCACTCGCTACACCTACGACCCAGTGAACAATCTGATCGCGATGACGGACCGCCTCGGCCGCAGGACCCGCTCAGAGTATGACGACCTGGATCGGCTGGTCCGCCAGATCGACCCGCTGGGCGGTGTGTCCACATCCACTTATGACAAAGCGAATCAACTGATTACTCAGACAGATCAGCTGGGTCGAACCACCCATTTCACATACGATCATCGCGACCGGTTGATTGCCATCACCAATCCGCTCGGCGATGTGAGCCGATCGGAGTACGACGCGGCCGGCAATCTTGTGGCTGTAACGGATGAGCTTGGCAGAACCACACAGTATACCTACGACGCCCTTGATCGCCAGATTCAACTCACCGACCCACTTGGGAACAGATCGATCAGCCAGTACGACGCTATGGGCAACCTTGTCGCCGCCACCGACGCCCGCGGCAACACCACGCACCTAACTTACGACGCTCTGAACAGGCAAATCGAAATCATTAACGCGGAGGGCAAGAGGGCGATTTATTCGTACGACGCCCTGGGCAATCTCATCGCTGTAACCGACGAACTCGGGAGGCAAACTCAGTTCATCTACGACGGGCGTAACCGCCTCACCCAGACCATCGACCCGGATGGCGGAATCACGAAATGCACCTACGACCACAACGACAACCTAATTTCCCTCACCGATCCGGTTGGCAATAAGACCACTTTCGAATACGACGAGCTCAACCGCCTCTTCCGCGAGATCGATCCACTCGGGAAAGCGAGGTCCTTCGAATACGACGCGGTAGGAAACTTAGTCGCGATGACCGACCGCAACGGCCGCCGCACGGAAATGGAATACGACGCTTTGGATCGGGTGGTTCAAGAGAGGTGGATCGGCACCGACCAGGTAATCGCCAGCAGCTACGACCCCGTAGGCAACCTGCTCCAAATCACCGATCGTTTCAGCAGCTTGGCTGTCACTTACGACGACCTAAACCGTCCGACCCGCGTGGACAACGCGGGGACGCCAGGCTCGCCCCACGTCGTGCTGGATTACAGGTACGACCCAGTGGGGAACGTGCTGGCCGTGTCGGACTCCATCGACGGCACGGCGGCTGGCGTGACCAGCTACGCATACGACACCATGGACCGCACCACGCGGATCACCCAGTCTGGCTCGGGCCTCACCGAGAAGCGCGTCGACCTCGACTATAACCCTATCGGTCAGTTGGGTTCCATCCAGCGATTCGCTGACCTAGCGGGCAATGGGCTTGTGGCTGAGAGCAGCTACCATTATGACACCCTCAACCGCATCAGGAATCTAACCCACAGCAACACGCTGGGGACCATCTCGTTCTTCGACTTCGAATACGACGACGCCAGTCAGATCACGGCCCTCACCGACGTCGACGGCCGGACGGATTACACCTACGACAACCGCAGCCAACTCATCGGCGCCGACCACGCCGACGCGACCAACCCTGACGAGGGCTACACCTACGACGCCAACGGCAACCGGCTCGACTCCCACCTGCACGGCAACGGCTACGTGACGGGACCTGCCAATACACTGCTGTCCGACGGTACGTTCACGTACGACTACGACGACGAAGGCAACACGATCCGCCGAATGAACATCGCCACCGGCGAAGTGCGCGAGTTTACTTACGACCACCGCAACCGATTGGTGCGCGTGACCGATCGTGTCGGTGAAGGTGGAGTCGTCACTCAGGAGGTTGAGTTTACTTACGATGCATTGAACCGCCGGATCGCGAAGATGGTTGATGCGGATGGTGCAGGTGCTGCACTTCCGAGGGCCACTCATTTCGTTTACGACCGCGAAGACGTGATTTTGGATTTTGTGGATGTCGACGACACGGGCCCAAGCACACCGGTGCTCGCTGCACGGTATCTGCACGGTCCGGGGGTCGACATGGTCCTGGCTCAGGAAAACTACGACGGTGCTGGCAACTCCACAAGTGTGCTCTGGCTGCTGACCGATCACCTCGGCACCACTCGCGACTTGGTAGACTCCTCTGGGGGCGTGGTCAACCACCTCACCTACGACTCGTTCGGCAAAGTGATTGCTCAAACCGAACCGTCGGGGAACACTCGCTACCTCTACACCGGCCGGGAATTCGACCCGGAAATCGACTTGTATCACTACCGTGCACGTACCTACGACGCGACTCTGGGTAGGTTCGCGCAGCGAGATCCGATCGGCTTTAAAGGCGGATGGAACCTCTACGAATATGTCCACAGTGCACCGACCATGTTCCTCGATCCATCAGGACTAGAGAAGATCACCGGCGATGTAAAAATCCTAGATAAAACCATGTTTCGGGGCGGTTCGTGGGTTCAATTCACCGGGCCCGGGCCCGTTACGTTGGTTCATTTCCACTTCGAGGCCGACGTTACTTGTAATGACCAAGGTACGGTCGCATGGGAGAAGGATAAGCCACCCCACGCGGACCTGGTGAAAAAAAATACCGAATCTGACAATACCGGGTTTGAGCATGTGGGGCGCGTGAAGTGCGGTGACAATAACCCTGACGGCATATTCATTAAATGGACTGGATCGTCCAAGGAAAGGGATTTCCCCTTGTTTGAAACTGTAAGCAAAGCAACAGGGGGGGGGATTGCGATAGGAAGTGCTCTCGGGGCAGGATTAGGAGCAGCGGGAATCGGAATACCAGCATCATTAGGAGGACCAGGAGTAACAGTAGTAGGAATAAAAGCAGGAGCGATAGCAGGAGGAAAAGCTGGGGGAGGACTAGGGGGTCTAGTTACTGGGATTGGAACATTGATCTATGGAACAGTCGCGGAGGCTTTCGACTATGAGTGGAGTTTGGAATTCGAAGCAACCTGGACGGTTTGCTGCGAATGTTCGAAGGACAACCCAGTTTGGAAACCGAAGATTACTGGCCCAACGTGGAAAAGAATAGACGAATTCAAATCCAATGACGATGAAGTAATAGTCACCCACCACCCATGATATAAACTGGTCGCGGACGGGTCGACAGCCAGCTTGTCCGCCAGCAAGCGGCGAGTGGTTGGGGCAAAGCGCAGCGTGCCCCAGTTGAGTAGTCCCGGCGCGGGATAACGTTCTGAATCCTTCGCACATTGGTTTGAATAAGCAGCTCTCGGGCTGGAAGGTGTTGATGTGGAAGTAAACGGGGGAGCTGCATGACCAGTGTAACCGTTTGCATGCAAGAAGGTTCGCGGGCTCCTGTGGCCACCCATCACTCAGGTTGCTGATGAACACTCCACGCGGAGTGCACCGGTCAAGCTGAGGTCATCCAATATTTGCCGCAGCTCGCTGCGAATCTCCTGCGAAACACCGGACTCAGCGGTGATCGAGAACTCCACGCAGATCTGCAGGTCCCTCCCGAGCCGTAACTTTGGGAGGATCTTGGTGCCCAACCTGTTCCATTGCTCGGGCGGCACGTTGCCACTGACGCGCAGACGTACGGTTTGCGGAGCCGACGGAAGCTTCGGCGGTTGCGACTTTGGACCACCGCTTGTGGGCGTCGCCCCAGCCGGCGGCTCGGATTCCACCGCCGCAAGCGTGGTTGGAGCATTGGATCGCTTCCCCAATGCCGCGGTGTGTTTCTTGAGTAATACCACGCCTGGCTCAAATGCGACTTCATCCGGCGTGATCGGTTCTTGGAACCAAAGCCGCTCGTAGGTACCCTCTCCCTTCGGACCCGATGCGAGGCCAAAGTCACCGTTTTGCACAAACTCCACAATTTTGCGTCGAAGGACCGCATCGGGATCGACGAGGCGGGTTAGGGCGCCGTTGAGAAAACTCTGACGCAAGCTCGCCAGCGGCCATGCGCCCGATTCCTTGAACGCCGGTGGCCAGTTGCGGTCGATGTAGCCCGCGCCGACCGAGTCGTTCAGCAACCCCTCCGCCTTCAATGCGCTGAGGATTCGACTGCACAGCGTCTCTGAGCCGCTCGCGTGGCCCGCGCCGAGGTCGATTACCCTTAAGCCGCCGGGCTCCTGGGCGTTGTCGAGAATCACCCAGCGGTAACCCGCCCAGACCTCGTCACGCGCTGCTTCCTCGGCTTCATTCACTTTGACCGCGATCTCCTGGCGATCGGCTTTCTCGAAATCTGGCCCGAGCACGCCATCGATTACGTCGCGCTGCACGCGTCGCCACGCCTGGAGGAGTTCGATCTTGTCTTTCAAGTCGCGTCCGGTCTTTCGCACGCACCAGACGAGCGATCCTGGGTACAGGCGAGACGATTTGCCGCGGTTCTTTGTCACTTCTACGATCCGCTGCCGCAGGTCCCCGCCGTTCCATTCCAGCACCGGGTCGACGAGCACCAGCGTCAGCCGCGGCGAATCCTGGATCGGTTCGTCCTCCGGGAACCGCACGAGCGGCAGCGACGCCCCACGACGGAACTCCTCTTCAGCCAGGTTCCGCATCACCGGCTTGATGTCGGTCTCGTCGTCTAACGATGCTCGCCGGTCGTGCACTGCCTTGTCGATCTTGGCCTTGTGGTAGACCTTGAAACCATCGGAGCCGACCTTCTGGAGGAAGAACGCCTTGCGTTCCAGCGCGATGGCAGCAGTATCGATGGACGTCGTCTCGATATCCGGTTTACCGAGCGCGAAGCGAAGTTCCGGCAGGTGGGCTACTTTGTCTCGCTGTCCACCTGACGACTCGAACAGGATCGCCGTACCGACGCGGCGGTGGATCTCTCGCAGCGATCCCTTGGCGTCCACGTCCAGCACCTTCGCATGTGATCGCTCGCCAGCGATGTCCGTCTCGATCGCCGTGGATAGGCGTGTCTCACCGAGCTGCTTGAGCACCTCGCTCCGAAATTCCGACACATGAAGCGGGGCGGAGCCAAGGGTGATCAGCGCCTCCTTACGGGCGTAGCCGGTGAGCCGGGCGATGGCCCGGATGGAGTGACCTTCTTGTCAGGGTTTTCTGATGCTCACGAATTGATCCGCCATGATCACGGCCGGCCTTGATAGGTGTGGGGATGAAAACCCCAAGGGTCAGCGAGGCAGCTGGGTTGAGCGAAACGATCCGTTGCTGCTGACTCTGCAGGGCCAGCAGCAACGCCACACTCCCCGGGTGGGTCAATTCCTGATGACCGCTACTGGGTCAATGTAAGACGATCGTTCATAACAGGCTCCGATGGAGGCGATAAAGCCCCCCATCAACTACTTGGCCATCGCTCACCTGACGGCTATATTGATGACCCAAGTGCATTCCTTCTGGCGCTGACTTGCGCCCCTTTTTGCACGTCCATCCCCAAGAACTGAAGGTGTAACTAGGGGGTAAGCATCGTGCCGAGACGTGGCAAGAAACCTACCAACATCCCGTTGTTCACACGAGAGGCCCGAATCAAGCGGCAGCTTCGCGAGCACCTTCGCAAACTCGGATTCACGCGCAAAGGTTCCGGCCACCTTCAGCCACCCGAACTGACCAAAGAGTGCTTCCGAAGGATGCACCAAGCTCAGCGGGCTGAGAAACTGACAGGGTTGCGCACGCTGGTCGCGAACTCTTGGCCGAAGCTCCGGCGGTACTTTGCAGACGGGAGCGAGGTTAACACAGACCGGGTGGACGCACGTCTGGAGCTTGTAGCATCAGATACTTGGCAGTCTGACCTCTTTCGCCTAGCCAGCCTCACATGGAGCGTGCCGGTATCTCAAGGCTACGGCCGGCGGATGCGGTACCTCGTTTGGGACGACTCCAACGGGAAGTTGATCGGCCTGATGGCACTCGGCGACCCGGTGTTCAATCTCAAGGTCCGGGATGATTGGATCGGCTGGACCGTTGAACAGCGCCGGCAGCGGCTTGTGAACGTGCTCGACGCCTATGTTCTTGGGGCCGTGCCGCCTTACAACATGCTCTTGGGTGGCAAACTGGTCGCCTGCCTCGCGGGCACTAGCGAGGTGCGGGATGCCTTTGCCGCCAAGTTCGCCAAGTCGAGGGGCCTGATCTCCAAGAAGCGGAAGCGGCCATCCCTATGCCTCGTGACCACCACGTCTGCCCTCGGCCGTTCTGCCGTCTATAACCGGCTGATTCTCAACGGCCGGCGGTTCTTCGAGTCGCTGGGCTACACATCAGGCTGGGGGCACTTTCATATCCCCGACAGCCTGTTTGCTTCCATGCGTGAGTACCTGGTAACAGCCGAAGAGGCTTACGCAAACAATCACCAGTACGGCGATGGACCGAACTGGAGGCTTAGGGCTGTCCGCAAGGTGCTCTCTCAGATTGGCATGAACCCGGACCTTCTCAGACACGGAATCGCGCGAGAGGTATTCGCCTGTATCCTGGCGGCAAACGCAAGGGAGGTGTTGCAGGGACTCACCATCAAACCTGACTACTCCGACTTGCCAACCGTCGCCAAAGTTTCTGAGTGGGCAAGGGAGCGTTGGCTTGTTCCGCGGGCGGACCGCAGGCCCGAGTTCCGTGCATGGCAAAGGGATGCTCTACTCCATCTGCTTGCGGAACCGCGCACGGTACCCGCGCTTCGGCGAGCCGCTCCAGGCGGCTAATGGGAGACAACCATGGCCCTGGCGAATCTCGACCTCGCGGCACTGAGAGAAAAAATCCTCGCCGCCTATCGTGCAGACGACCCCATCTTGGTCAAGTTCCGGGAGTATGCGCGTCGCCTTCGTAATGACATCAAGCCGCTCAGGACCTATGCCGTCAATGCGGTGTCCTTCGTGTCTGCTGATGGTGGCGACAACCGCCTTGTCTTCAACCCAGCTCTTGTCGAACTGGTCCGTGTTGTGGACTCCAGAGGCAATCAATGCGTGTTGGACGCGGTGCCGGGGACGGCCAGCATCGACCAGCTGAAAGATCGCGTCACGGCCGGCAGTCCAAACGCAGTGGCACCCTTGCAGCGGCTATGTGCCGACCTTGGCAGGGACTTGGAGGGCTTGTCGTACCTGCTGAAAGGACTTGGCCAGTCTGGCAAGAGCACAGGCGCCATGCGGTCCTACCGCGACATCATCGAATGGGCTGTCCTCTACGACCTCGCGACGAATCCGGGAATCCAGTGGGGTGGTGATACGATCTTGGTGCGGGACGGGCTGCTTCGCACGAAGTCGTTTAAGCGAGAGGTATTTCCCCAGATCGACCAAAAGCTTCGAGAAGGCGTTGCATCGCACGCAAAGCGGAACGTCATCCTCTCCCTCGTAGGCGTTGCGAAGCACAGCGCCGTCCTTGGTCGGCTGGCGGTTGCCCTGGAGCTTGAGGCGACCTTCCACAAGCCATTTCCTTGTTACGTCAAGGTGCCTGATGATATCGAGAAGGATTGTTACAACTTCGATCTTACCTGGTTCAACACGTACGAAACAACGGAGCCTGAAGATGATGGTCAACGTCTGTACCAAGCGATGGGCAGGATGTACCTCGTCAAGTTCGGCGACCACCCCTTCGATCCTGTCTGGCCGGTGGACATCGCCGCATGGCAAACAAACCAGACGGAACGAATCCTTGGTCAGTTAACCGTTGACGCACAACAGGGCTTTCCAATTCCCGACTATCCAATGTGCATCCAGCGGGCACATGACTACGCCAAGCTCAGTGGACTTGAAGTCGAAGTTTTGCAAGACCTCCTCGTCCGGGGGATATGCGATGGCTTGAAGTCCGACGAAGCGGAGCGGCTGCTTCGGCTCAAGCATCTGGGCAGATCACTCGCGGCCATCCGCTACAAGGAGGCATGACGTATGCTCTTCGCAGAATCTGAGGTCTTCGGCACGTTCAAGGGCTTCAATGAGAAGGGCCTGGAATTCGCAGCCGAGATTGTCGCCCCTTACAACGTTGGCATGATGGAACGGCCGCAATTGGGGCAGTTTCTCTTGGTCGAACTTGGTTCGTTGGAAGAGGCCGCTCTGGGCCGGATCACCCGATTCGTGCCTACTGGCCTGCTCGCAAGCGCGGAAGGCGAGGACTACATCAACACGATGCAGCGCCGCCAACAGGCGGTCCCAGAAGACTTGAAGCAGCAGCGGCTGAAGTACCGTGTCCAGATCAAGCTGCTCGGCGCTGTCCGAGTCGTGGACGAGAAGGTGCTGTACGTGCCATCACAACGCCGCCTGCCTCACCTGGGGGCAAGGGTGGCGCTGCCAAGCGCGGCGGTTCTCGGGACACTCTGTAAGTTAAGCGGCGGCGAGACGGTGTTGGGAGACTACGTGCTCGGCGAGTTCGTCTACAGCGGGAACAGAACCACCCACAAAGACCCGGTGCTACGTCCCATGGACCCGGAGTTGCCGGTTCTCTTTAACATCCACAACTTGGTCTCCCGTCGTTCCGTCGTGTTTGCGCGTGCGGGTTATGGCAAATCCAATCTGATGAAATATTTGCTTGCCGAGTTGTACCGGACCGATCCCCGCACCGATGGTGGGCTACCCGTTGGTACACTCATTTTCGATGCTGATGGGGAATACTTCTGGCCTGACACAGCCAAGAAGCCGGCCCGTCCCGGTCTATGCGATGTCCCACATCTTCACGACCGAATTGCTGTGTTCACAAAACGCCCAGTCCCGTCGCCGTACTACGGCAAATGGAAGGTCGGCGATGTGAAGCTTGACATTCGGGATCTCCCGCCGCGGGACGTAATTGGAATTGGTATATCGCCGGATCGGCAGGAACACCAGAACGTAATCAAGCTGAAGTCGCTGCACGCCAATGACTGGCGAGCGATGGTTGACCTCGTCTACAAAGATAAACTACAAGCTGCCGATGCCGACATCGGTCGGCTGCTAGGCTATCAGCAGAACCAGATTCAACAGGCAGCTGCAGAGATTGCCGCAGCTCGCAGCAACATGAACGCCGTCGTCGGTTTGCTCCACGATCCAAACAGCCGCGTCTTGTCAGGAACCGTCGAAGGACTCCGCCGCGGCGGCATCGTCGTGATTGACATCAGCCTCCTGAGTGGCGCTGCTGGCGAAATGGTGGCAGGGCTTCTTCTTCGGCATATCTTCTCACACAACCAGGAGAACTTCACCGGAGGGCACCAGATCATCCCGACGATCGCCGTCATCGAGGAGGCGCAGAGTGTTCTTGGTAAGAGGATGGAGGAATCGAGTCCATTCGTTGAGTGGGTGAAGGAGGGACGCAAGTACGAACTTGGTGCCATTCTCATCACCCAACAACCTGGAGCATTGGCAGGGGAACTTCTGAGCCAAGCCGACAACTGGTTTACCTTCCATCTTCTGTCCGAGTCCGATGCCAGCGTACTCAACCGCCACAACGCCCATTTCTCCGACGACGTGCTGGCTCATCTGATCGGAGAGCCTATCCGAGGTAACTGTTACATGTGGAGCGCGCCCGAGCAGCCGTTTGTGCTGCCCGTTCGCATCCGCAACTTCGAGGAAAGCTACGGGCAGCATGTCAAGACCGACAAGCATGAGGCGATCGAAGGAGCAGCGGGACTGGCCGATGCGATTATGCAGTTTGCGCAGACAGCAGTCAACCGACTCGGCCTAGCCCTAGTCTCGAAGCTCAATGACTCCAGGACGAAGTTCATTCGGAACCCGTCCGGGGACCCCGGGAACAACCGTGAGTTGGGGGTGAAGAGCAAGCAACTCTATCACCTAATAAGAGAGGTCAAGGAGCCCGCCGATGCGACGCCCGAGGATGCCCTGAAGATGCCTCTATTGGAGCACCTTCTAGGCCAAGGAAATGTCCACTTGCGGCGAAACGGAGCCGATGGGCAAGAATATTTCTGCGCCAATGAAGACATTTGGCGAAAGGCAGGCGTCTCTCCAAACGTTCGGTAGTTTGGAGCCGCCAGGAATCACCATAGCTGTGAATCCCGTTGGCAGGAGGTCGCAAGGCGACGGGGTGGGGCAACGTTGCTTTCACCAAATCAGGGCAAAAACCAAATCGAAAACGATTGTTGACAGGAGGAGGTTGCCCATCACATA
Source organism: Planctomycetota bacterium (assembly GCA_029267795.1). Lineage (GTDB taxonomy): Bacteria > Planctomycetota > Phycisphaerae > Phycisphaerales > Phycisphaeraceae > JAJUHR01. The sequence goes on along the minus strand of JAJUHR010000001.1, from coordinate 13,580 downwards.
GGTCCGTTGCCTCCCCGCCAAGCAGAGAGGCTAGGTTCTATCCGACGGATGGCCAATTGGCCAATAATGCCTCCGCACAGCCGGGCGGCAAGACCGGCGGCGGGAGGTCGAAAGGGTAACGGCGTTCCAGCATTAATATCGGGGGCAAGGAACCAAACCTAGGTGAACAGGATAATTGGAATGATGGCTGTCTAGAAAACTACCCGGGGAAACCACCCAGGAGACTGCCTTGAAACGATCATCATCACATTCGGGGCAGTTCTTCCGACCCGTTGCAGACCCAATCGGGCGAGCCAGTAAAGGCCCAAGTCGTCGGCAGTGGGGCGTCCGGCCATGGCGATCGGTGGGCTCTCTGGCATCTTTTTTGATTTTCTTTTTGACAACAACTGATAGAAACTGATAATGGCGAAGTTTGTTTGAGACCAATACTGGCTCGCGTGGAGACGAGGAGCATGAAATGGCATTGGACTCCGGCGATGTAATGACCATCGAGGAGCTTGCAGGATATCTCAAGGTCTCCAAGAGCACCTTGTATAAGTTGGCTCAAGAAGGCAGCTTGCCCGGCCAGAAGGTGGGTAAGCACTGGCGCTTCCACCGCGACGTCATCGACTGTTGGCTGGCCTCGCGGCTAGACCGAATCAGGGAGAAAGAGGAACAAAAGGCCAAGCGGGAGGCGCGGCAGTGAAGCGCACGGATTGCACCATCACCGCCGACCAAGTGAAGCTCCTTATCCGCGAGGGCGAAGGCCTCACCGTGGAGTTCAAGGAGCGGTACACCCCGCGCATCGATGAGGACATTGTGGCCTTCGCCAACGCCAAGGGCGGGACGCTCCTCCTCGGCGTACGGGATGGCGGGACCATCGTCGGCGAGCGCCTGAGCAACGACCTGAAGGCCAAAATCAACAGCCTGGCGCGAAACTGCAAGCCGACCATCTCCGTCGAGCTTGCGCAGGTCGGCGAGGTCGTGGCCGTTGTCGTGCCGGAAGGCACGGAGAAGCCGTACTCCTGCGGCTCCGGCTACTACCGGCGGCTCGACGGTAACACACAGAAGATGAGCCATGACGAGCTGCGCATCATGTTCGCAGAGAACGAGCTGCTCCCGTTCGAGGAAAAAACGGTCAAAGGCTTCGCCTTCGACGACGTCTCCAAGACCAAGGTACGCGCCTTCATCAAGGAGGCGGGCATCCGCATCGGCCGAACCGCCGTGCCCGATTTCCTACGCAGCCTCAAGGTGGCGGACGAGACGCGGGTCAAGAACTCTGGCATCCTCTTCTTCGCCAAGGACGTCCATGAGCACCTTCATCAGGCGCAAATGACGCTTCTGGCGTTCAAGGGAACGGACCGTCTGCACATCTACGACCGGCGCGACGTGCGCGACGACCTGCTCACCCAGTTCAACGAAGCCGTCGCCTTCCTCAAGAGGCATTTGAACGTCCGCAGTGAAATCCGAGGTGTAAACCGTGAGGACATCTACGAGATTCCCCTCGAGGTTCTGCGCGAAGCTGTGGTAAACGCGCTCATGCACCGGGACTACAGCATCACGGGTACGCAGGTAAGCGTGGAGGTCTATGACGACCGCGTGGAGATCGTGAACCCCGGCGGTCTGCCGAAGGGCCTATCGGTTCGGGAACTCGGTACGGTCTCGATCCGAAGGAACGAGCTCATCGCTGACCTCTTCTTCCGTATGCACAAGGTCGAGCGCATCGGTATGGGAATCCGCAAAATGAAGGAGATCATGGTTGCGGCGGGACTCCGCGAGCCGACCTTCGAGCCGGACGGATTTTTCCGGGCGATATTCCACCGGTCGCCTGAGTTCGCCCTGAAGGAGGGAGAACCCGATTCGGAGAAGAGGTTCGGAGAAAAGTTCGGAGATGGTTCGGAGAAAAGTTCGGAGAAAATCCTGGTGATCCTGCGGAAACGAGACACGGCAAGCGCTCGGGAAATTGCCGATGCCCTGGGCTTGACCCCGCGAGCCGTCGAGAAACAGATTGCCGCTCTGAAGGCCGCTAGCCGTCTTCGCCGCGTTGGCCCGGCCAAGGGCGGGCACTGGGAGGTGATGCGGTGAACGTCTTTGAACTCCGCGAAAAGCTCATTGAGGATTACGCCTCGTTCGTTAACAGCTTCATCAATATCCGCGACGAGCGTGTTCGCCAGGAGGTCAATCAGCAGATAGCTGCCGGGCTTCTCTGGCCTGATCCTTTGATTCAGCTCAACCCGTGCTTTGAGCCCGGCGAGACCGTCGATGACCTCGTCGACGCCAAGATACTTCACGACGGATGCCGTCGCGTGTTTCGCCTGAAATCTGGATCGTCAGATACTGGCCGGACGCTCAGACTGCACAGGCACCAAGCTGATGCCATCAGAGTGGCTGCCTCAGGACGCAACTATGTTTTAACGACGGGCACAGGATCAGGCAAGAGTTTGGCCTACATAGTTCCCATCGTTGACCACGTCTTGCAGAATGGGAGTGGACACGGCATACAAGCCGTGATTGTGTATCCGATGAACGCCCTGGCAAACAGCCAGGTCAATGAACTGGAGAAGTTTCTCAAATTCGGTTTCCCAGAAGGCAAGAGCCCCGTAACTTTCCGTCGCTACACTGGTCAGGAGTCGAAGGACCAACAGGATGAGATCGTAGCCAACCCACCAGACATCCTGCTCACCAACTACGTGATGCTTGAGCTGTTGCTTACCCGGCCGATAGAGCGCCCATTGGTACGGGCCGCTTCCGGCTTGCGGTTCTTGGTCCTCGATGAACTGCACACCTATCGCGGACGCCAGGGCGCCGATGTTGCCATGCTCATCCGGCGCGCCAGAGATGTCTTTTCGGCGGACTGGCTGCAATGCGTTGGAACATCAGCTACTCTGGCCAGCGGCGACTCGTGGGTAGCCCAACAGAAGGAAGTGGCGCGCGTTGCAACCCGATTTTTCGGTGCGGAAGTCCGACCTCAGGAGATTATCGGAGAAACGCTCCGACGTGTGACGCCGGAAGAAGATATTGCCGACCCGGAACACCGGCGTCGCCTTGCCGCACGGGTGGCCGCTGGTTCTGTGAAGCCATCTGTATCCTTTGAGGACCTGGTCTCCGACCCACTTGCTTCTTGGATCGAAACCACATTCGGTATCCGTCGTGAATATGAAACAGGCCGTCTGGTTCGCCAGATTCCCCGCAGCATCACCGGAGAGAATGGTGCGGCGACAGATCTCCATCACCTTACCGGCTGCTCTGTTGCGGAATGCGCCCGCGCGATTCAGCAGATGCTTCTGGTGGGTCACGCTTGCCCCCATCCAGAAACTGGCTTTCCGGTGTTTGCCTTCCGGGTTCACCAATTCATTAGTCGTGGCGATACCGCGTATGCGTCTCTGCAACCAGAAGCCGACCGGTACATCACGCTTCACGGTCAGCAGTTCGTCCCGGGCGATAGAAGCCGGATTCTCCTGCCGCTTGTTTTCTGCCGTGAGTGCGGCCAGGAATACTATTGCGTTCGGAGAGAACCCCGTGAACCGTCTGGGGGTGAACACCTTCTTCCCCGAGAACTCTCGGATACCCATCATGAGCCCGACAGTGTGCCCGGGTTCCTCTATGCCAGCACTGATTATCCTTGGCCTCAAGAAGGCGACGAGTTCCGGTCCAGACTGCCTGATGACTGGCTTGATGCCGATGGAAAACTGCCAACCCGACGGCGCAAGGAACTGCCGCAGGAGCTACGCGTTTCATCTGATGGGCGCGTCGCCGCAGACGGCCTGACAGCCTGGTATGTCCCCGCGCCTTTCCGTTTCTGCTTGCGATGTGGGGTATCTTACGGTTTTCGGCAAGGATCGGACTTCCAAAAACTGAGTTCGCTGGGTGCAGGTGGTCGTAGCACGGCAACAACCATTCTCAGTCTTTCCGCAATCATCCATCTGCGGGAAATGCCATTATCCGATGAAGCCAGAAAACTCCTCAGCTTTACGGACAATCGGCAGGATGCATCCTTGCAGGCAGGCCATCTTAATGATTTCGTGGAAGTTGGACGTCTGCGCGCGGCGCTTTACCGCGCCGCCGTGAAGGTGGAGGCTTCCGGGCTTCGGCACGATGAGCTTGCCATACGGGTATTTGAATCGCTCGGGCTCGCGTTTGAGGATTATGCGAGCGATCCCAGTGCTCGGTTCCAGGCGAGAGAAGACACCAACAGGGTCTTGCGGAGCGTACTGGGTTATCGCCTGTACCGAGACCTCTTGTGTGGCTGGCGCATCACGGCTCCGAACCTTGAGCAGGTCGGTCTATTGGTCATTGAGTACCCCTATCTGCGTGAAGTCTGTCAAGCCGACGACATTTGGAAAACTTCGCACCCAGCGTTGGCACACGCCTCCGTGAATCAGCGCGTCGATATCTGTCGGGTACTTCTGGACCTGATGCGACGCAGTCTCGCCATCAAGGTGGAATACCTCGATCAGGCATTCCAAGAACGACTGTTACTGCAGAGTAGCCAGAAATTGCTTCCGCCTTGGGGATTTGATGAGAACGAGCAAGTTCGTGATCTTGAGCATGCGGCTGTCCTGTATCCCAGAGCCTATCGCAGGAACCAGGATTACGGCGGCGACCTTTACCTGTCACCAAGAAGCGGATTCGGGCAATATCTGCGTCGGCCGCAAACGCTCGGTGCTGGCCGTTTGTCTCTGGATGACACATCACACATCATCGAAGGCTTGCTTAACGCGCTTCAGATTGGCGGCCTCATTACTGTTGTCCGCGAACCACATGATACCGGTGAAATGCCAGGATATCAGCTCTTGGCTGACTCCATGACATGGAAGGCCGGAGATGGGACCAGGGCTTACTACGATCCTATTCGCCAGCCCACGATGCCATCAGAAGGCAGACAGCCCAACGCATTCTTCCAAGAATACTACCGGACGATGGCGGCACAGACCCGTGGGATTGAAGCGCGGGAACATACAGCACAAGTTTCCTATGAGGATCGTCAGGCGCGGGAGAATGCCTTTCGCGCGGGGCGTCTGCCAATCCTTTACTGTTCGCCGACGATGGAACTGGGTATCGACATAGCCCAGCTTAACACCGTAAACATGCGCAACGTACCTCCCACTCCGGCAAACTATGCCCAGCGGAGTGGCCGAGCGGGTCGGAGCGGACAACCCGCGATCGTTTTCACCTACTGTGCCTCTGGCAGTCCCCACGACCAATATTTCTACCGACGGCAGGAAAAAATGGTCGGCGGAATCGTTTCTCCTCCGCAGATCGACCTGGCAAACGAGGATTTGGTGCGGTCGCATGTTCAGGCGCTCTGGTTGGCGGAAACCGGACTTTCACTTGGCACCTCGCTGAAGGACATCTTGGACCTCGCGGGGGACCCGCCATCGTTGGCGCTTCAGTCGCATGTCAAAGCGGCGATTGGCGATGACACCGCCAAGATGCGCGCCCGTCAAAGAGCAGACCGTGTTCTTCAGACTATCCGTAACGATGCTGAGGCCGCCGTGTGTTTCAACGGCGCATGGTTGGATGCCGTCTTTGCCCATGTCGGCAGGGAGTTTGACCGTGCTTGCGAGCGGTGGAGGGGCTTGTATCGGTCGGCGTTCAGTCAGGCGCAAAGGCAGAATCAGATCATCTTGGACGCATCACGCAGTCCGCAGGATAAACAGGAAGCTCATCGCCTGCGGAGAGACGCAGAAGCGCAACTGCGGCTCTTGACGGACGCGGAGAATATCATCCAGTCGGACTTCTATAGCTATCGCTACTTCGCCAGCGAAGGATTTCTGCCTGGGTACAGCTTTCCGCGGCTGCCGCTGTCGGCTTATATTCCTGGACGTCGTCTTCGGGCCAATCGAGACGACTTCGTCTCCCGCCCCCGTTTCCTGGCGATTTCCGAGTTCGGACCTCGAGCTATTATTTACCATGAGGGCTCACGCTACATCATCAACCAAGTCATTCTGCCGGTCCAGGAAGAGGAAGGCGACCTTCGCACGCGCGTCGCCCTGATCTGTCCACAATGCGGTTACATGCACATGTCGACGGATGGCAATGGTCCCGACACCTGTGAACGTTGCCGGACCCGGCTGGGGCCGCCGCTTCGCCAACTCTTCCGGCTCCAGAGTGTCGTCACGAAACGGCGCGACCGGATCAACTGCGATGAAGAAGAACGCTTGCGTCAAGGATACGACCTGAGAACCACGATACGGTTCGCCGAGCGAGAGGGAGCAGCATCCTTCAGAACGGCCACAGTGGAGTTAGACGGAAATCCGGTTGCAACGATGTACTATGGGCACGCAGCCACATTGTGGCGGATCAACCTCGGCTGGCGGCGGCGCAAGCACCAAGAGCAAACTGGGTTTGTCCTCGACGTGGAGCGCGGCTATTGGGCTCGCAGCGACGATGAAACGGCCGAGGACGATGACCCGATGAGCCCACGTCGGGTGCGTGTGATTCCTTACGTCGAGGACCGCCGTAACTGTCTTATTTTCGAACTCCGGGATGCCGCGAGCGTCGGGCTTATGGCATCTCTCCAAGCGGCCCTCAAGAGCGCCATTCAGAACTGGTTCGAGCTGGAGGACGATGAGTTGGCCGCTGAACCTCTGCCGAATTTTGAGGAGCGGCGTTCCCTTCTCTTCTACGAATCGGCCGAGGGCGGCGCGGGCGTCTTGCGTCGCTTTGTGGAAGACGCGACCACCATGAAACATGTCGCCGAGACGGCCTTATCCGCTTGCCATTTCGATCCGGCGACCGGCCAGGACTTGCAGCGTGGACCTGCCGCCAAGGAAGATTGTGAAGCGGCCTGCTACGACTGCCTCATGAGTTATACCAATCAGCCCGACCACGAATTTCTGGACCGAAAGGTTATTGCGGACATCCTTCGGAATCTTGCGAACGGGACAGTGCGGATTTCCGGTGGTTCAGGAACGCGCGTGGCTCATGTTGAGCAGCTTCTGCGCAGATGCGATACGGAATTGGAACGTCGCTGGCTTCGATTTATGGACGAACATAATTACCGCCTGCCAACGCACGCACAGAAGCGAATCGAGGAATGCAACTCCCGGCCTGATTTTTCTTATGGCGACCTGTACTGCGCCGTCTACGTGGATGGTCCTCACCACCAGTTTCCCGAGCGAGCGCAGCGTGACCGTCAGCAAGAAGCGTTGTTGACCGAGCAGGGGTGGACGGTGGTGCGCTTCTCCCATGACGATGATTGGCAAAGCATCATCGCCAGGCACCCGGATATCTTCGGAGGGAAAGCCTGATGCATGCGGTCGGTTCATTGGTGCGAACCCGCGGTCGGGAGTGGATTGTCCTTCCCGAGTCTACGGAGCGTCTTCTAGTTCTACGCCCGCTCGGCGGAACTGACGATGAAATCGCAGGTATATGTACCGCTATAGAGTCGGTCGACCCCGCGAGTTTTACCCTTCCTGATCCGGCGCAATCTGGCGACTATCGGTCCTGCCGTCTGTTGCGCGACGCACTTCGATTGGGCTTCCGTTCAAGCGCGGGACCATTCCGTTCCTTCGGCAGAATCGCGGTGGAACCGCGGCCTTACCAACTTGTGCCGTTGTTGATGGCCCTTCAGCTCGACCCCGTCAGACTGCTCATTGCCGACGACGTCGGGGTGGGCAAGACCATCGAGGCCGCGCTGATCGCCCGCGAGCTTATGGACCGCGGCGAGTGCCAGCGAATGGCGGTGCTTTCGCCTCCGCACCTCGCGGAGCAGTGGCAACGCGAATTGGCCGAGAAGTTTAATATCGACGCTCGACTGGTTTTGCCGGGCACGGTCCGAAGACTCGAACGGGAATGTCGCGGCGACCAATCCATCTTTGACGTGCACCCCATCACTGTTGTCTCCATCGACTACATCAAGTCCGACCGACGGCGCGACGAGTTCATCCGCACTTGCCCTGACTTGGTCATCGTCGATGAAGCCCACTCGTCCGCATGGGAGGAGAACACCAGGAGCGGCAGACATCAGCGATATTCATTGGTCAAGGCGCTTGCCGCCAGCGCGTCGCGCCACATGGTATTCGTTACGGCCACGCCGCACAGCGGGAAGGAAGGGGCCTTCCGCTCCCTCCTGTGCTTCCTGAATGCGGACTTCGCCAGCCTCCCTGACGACCTGGGCGGGCCGGAGAACGAGAAGCATCGTCGCCGGCTTGCCGCGCATTTCGTTCAGCGTCGCCGGGCAGATATCCGCCACTTCCTTGACAAGGAGACGGTGTTCCCTGACCGCGAAGACCGCGAGGAACACTACAAGCTCACCCCGGAATACAAGAACCTGTTTGAACGCGTGCTGAATTACGCGCGGGAGATCGTCGCCGACCGCACCGGCGGACAACATCGCCTTCGTGTCCGCTGGTGGTCAGCGCTGGCACTTTTGCGCTCCTTGGCTTCCAGTCCCGCTGCCGCCGCAGCTACTCTCCGCAACCGCTCGGCTTCCGCTGATACCGAGACGTGGGAGGAGGCCGATGAGGTGGGACGGCGCATGGTCCTTGACCAGGAGGACACCGACTCGGCCGAAACCGCCGACGTGGTTCCAGGCAGCGATCCCAGCGAGGAGGCGGCTCCTGACAATGCCGTCCGGCGTCGCTTGTTGGACTTTGCCCGCCAAGCAGAGGGGCTGGGCAGCGACTCCGATGCGAAACTCCTGAAAGCCGTGACCCTTGTCAAGGACATTATCCATGACGGTTATAACCCGATTATCTTCTGCCGTTTCATCCCCACGGCCGAGTACGTTGCTCAAGAACTCCGCTCACGCCTTGGGAGCAAGACCGCCGTGATAGCAGTTACAGGATTGCTCCCGCCAGACGAGCGAGAGCTTCGCGTCCGCCAATTGGCCGAGTCCTCGCCCCGTGTGCTGGTCTGCACCGACTGCCTCAGCGAAGGCATCAACCTACAGCAATACTTCAACGCGGTCGTGCACTACGACCTGTCCTGGAATCCCACACGTCACGAGCAGCGCGACGGACGTGTAGACCGCTACGGGCAGGCCAGCAAGACCGTCCGCTCTTTGACCTACTATGGCATCGACAACCAGATTGACGGGCTTGTCTTGGACGTGCTTCTCCGCAAGCACAAGACCATCCGCAACTCGCTAGGCGTCTCGGTGCCCGTTCCCGCCGACACCAACGCCGTCGTTGAGGCCATCTTCGAGGGGTTGCTGCTCCGGGAACGCGCGGGTGCGTCGGCCCAGGCTCTGCTTCCCGGCATGGACGAGTTCCTTCGTGAAGAACGCGCTCGGCTGCATACCGACTGGGAGAACGTGAGCCAGAAGGAAAAATGCTCCCGGACGATGTTCGCCCAAGAAGGCATTCAAGCCCGCGTGAACGATGTATCCCGCGAGATGGAGGCAGTCCGCGCCGCTATCGGGTCAGGGACCGATGTCGAGACCTTCGTGCGCCAGGCATTGCAGGCTTACGGCGCGTTCACAACGGACAGGCCGGACGGCGTGGAATTCGTCCTCCGCGAAACCCCCCGCGCGCTCCGTGAGGCCTGCGGCTTCGTGGAGACCTTCAAGGCGAAGTTCGAGTTGCCCGTGGATCCGGGCGTACTTTACCTAAGCCGGACGCATCCCATCGTAGAGGGATTGGCTCAGTATGTCCTGAACGCCGCTCTGGATAATGAGGGCACCGTGGCTCGCAGATGCGGCGCGATTCGCACCGATGCCGTGGACCGTTGGACCACGCTTCTTCTGCTACGCTGCCGTTATCACATCCTGACCCGTCGCGGCGACCGTACCGCTGAGCTTCTAGCCGAGGACTCCCAACTGGCGGGGTTTGCCGGTTCGCCGGACAAGGCGCAATGGCTGGATAATGACCAAGCGGAACGGCTTCTTGCGGCCGAACCGAAGAAGAACATCACCCCAAGCCAGGCCGCCGACTTCATCCGCAAGGTGCTTGACGACTTCAAGCACATCAAATCGACACTGGAGCAGCTCGCCCGCCGCCGCGGGGAGGAACTTCTGGACGCTCACCGCCGCGTCCGCGAGGCCGCGCGCATACAGGGCGTCCGCTACGAAATTCGACCCGAGTTGCCACCGGATGTGCTGGGCGTTTACGTGTACCTCCCGGCGAAGGAGGTATAGGGGTATGCAAACCGGTAAGCGAAGCGCTTTTACTACCGTCAAGACCGAGGGCGGCCTGCTGCCCGCCGATCTCCTGGTACGCCTCGCCGAAGGCGGACCCGGCATTGAGGGTCTCACGCCGGATGCGTACCACCTGGCCAAATCGGAGCGCCTCAACGAAGCCGCCAACCGCGCCTGGAACCGCCTCTGCGGGGCCTGGGAGGGATTCAAGGCTGGGATGGAGAAGTTGCCCGAGTCCGACACTGGTACCACCCTCACCCGCGAACGCTGGCTCCTCATTCTCTTCCAGGAACTCGGCTACGGACGCCTGCAACCCGCCAAGGCGTTCGATGTCGCAGGCAAGACCTATCCGGTCAGCCACCTGTGGCAGTCCACGCCCATTCACCTGGTTTCCTTCCGTCAGGAACTCGACCGGCGCACGCCCGGCGCGCGGGGTGCGTCCCGCGTCAGCCCGCACAGCCTCGTTCAGGAACTCCTGACCCGCAGCAATGACTTACTGTGGGGGTTCGTTTCAAACGGCCTGCGGTTGCGGCTGCTCCGGGACAACGCCTCCCTTACTCGCGCTGCCTGCGTTGAATTCGACCTCGAAGCCATGATGGAGGGTGAACTCTACAGTGATTTCTTCCTGCTCTTCCTCGTTTGCCACCAATCCCGAGTCGAGGTGCCCGAGGGCAAGACCCCCGAGCACTGCTGGTTGGAGCGGTGGTACAACACCTCGCTCCGCGAAGGCACGCGCGTCCTGGACCGCCTGCGCGACGGCGTCGAGCAGGCCATCCATGCTCTCGGCGGCGGCTTTCTTTCTCACCCGGCCAACGGCGCGCTCCGGGAACGGCTGCGTTCAGGCGCGCTCTCCACGCAGGACTACTACCGCGAAGTCCTGCGGATCGTCTATCGAACGCTCTTCCTCTTTGTCGCCGAAGATCGCGACCTTCTTCTTCTGCCCGCCGGAAGCAACGCCGAGCTCGCAGAGGCGCGAGACATCTATCTCCGCCATTACCCCACTCAACGCCTCCGCCGCCTGGCCGAGCGCCGTCGCTCCGCCCGGCATGCCGACCTTTACCGCGCCCTGCGGCTGGTCTTCGGAAAACTCCACACCGGCTGTCCGGAACTTGCCCTGCCCGCCCTGGGGTCGTTCCTCTTCTCGCCCCAAGCCACCCCGGACCTGAATGACGCTGACATCGCCAACAGCGACCTTCTGGACGCCGTTCGTCACCTGGCCTTTACCGTGGACGGCAACGTCCTCCGCTCGGTGGACTACCACAACCTCGGCCCCGAGGAACTGGGCAGCGTCTACGAGTCGCTCCTGGAGATGTCGCCGGAGGTCCATCTGGAGGCGGGACAATTCAAGCTCAACGTCGCCGCCGGGTCCGAACGCAAGACCACCGGCTCCTACTACACGCCGACCAGCCTCGTGAACTGCCTGCTCGACTCGGCCCTCGACCCGGTGCTGGACGAGGCGTGCGCAAAACCCGAGCCGGAGAAGGCGCTCCTGGACCTGAAGATATGCGACCCGGCCTGCGGCTCCGGCCACTTCCTCATTGCCGCCGCGCATCGCATCGCCAAGCGGCTGGCGGCCGTCCGGGCCGGAGAGGACGAGCCAGCGCCGGAAGCCGTCCAGCACGCGCTCCGCGACGTGGTCGGTCGGTGCCTCTACGGCGTGGACATCAACCCCATGGCCGTCGAGTTGTGCCGCATCAATCTATGGCTGGAGGCCCTGGAACCCGGCAAGCCGCTCTCCTTTCTCGACCACCACATCAAGTGCGGCAACAGCCTGCTGGGGGCGACTCCTGCACTGCTCAAGAAAGGCATCCCGGACGAGGCGTTCACGCCCATCGAGGGCGACGACAAGGAGTACTGCAAGGAAGTCAAGAAATGCAACAAGCGGGAGAGGAAGGACATCGAGCACGGACAGGACAGCCTGTTCCCACCCTGGGAGCGTCTAGGCGACCTGGCCACCGCGATGGTGGGACTGGACGACATGCCCGACGACACGCCAGACGCCGTCCAAAAGAAGCAGGAGCGTTACGAGAACCTCGTCAAGTCCAGCAGCTACCTCTTCGGCCACCTGTGGGCCGACTCCTGGTGCGCGGCTTTCGTCTGGCGGAAGGTGCGCGAACGTGATGGGGGGCCGCCTTACGCCATCACGGAACGTTCGTTCCGTGCCATCGAGAAGAACCCGCACGGCGTGCCGCAGTGGATGAAGGACGAGATTCAGCGCCTGGCGCGGGAGTACCAGTTCTTCCATTGGCATCTGGAGTTCCCGGACGTCTTCCGCGTGCCAAAGCCGGACGAGAAGCCAGAGAATGAGCAGACCGGCTGGTCCGGCGGCTTCGACTGCGTACTGGGGAATCCGCCGTGGGAACGAATCAAACTCCAGGAACAGGAGTTCTTCGCGGTTCGTGATCCCGAAATCGCCAATGCGCCGAATGCGGCGGCGCGTCGTCGGATCATTGCCGCATTGGCACGGACCGACCCGGCCCTACATCAAGCTTTTCAGGATGCCCTCCGCCATGCCGAGGGTGAAAGCGCGCTGGTGCGCGATACGCGCCGCTACCCGCTCTGCGGGCGGGGAGACGTTAACACCTATTCCATATTCGCCGAATTGAAGCGTTTGTTAATCGGCTCTGCGGGGCGCGTGGGCTGCATCGTGCCTTCGGGCATCGCCACAGACGATACCACCAAGTTCTTCTTTCAAGACCTGACCGAGTCACAGTCGCTGGTGAGCCTCTACGACTTCGAGAACGCCAAGGCCATCTTTCCTGGCGTCCATCGCAGCTACAAGTTCTGCCTCCTCACGCTGACCGGCGCGGCGCGGCCGCACAAACAGGCGGAGTTCGTCTTCTTCGCCCACGAGGTCGCGGACTTGACCGATCCGGACCGGCGTTTCACCCTCTCGGCCGAGGACATCGAACTGCTCAACCCGAACACGCGCACCTGTCCGATCTTCCGTTCCAAGCGGGACGCGGAACTGACCAAGTACATCTACCGCCGCGTGCCCGTGCTCGTCCGTGAGGCTCGCGGAGATCAGCCAGAGGAAAACCCCTGGGGCATCAAATTCTTGCGAATGTTCGACATGTCCAACGACTCTGGATTGTTCCGCACGCGCGAACAACTGGAGGCGGACGGATGGGAACTGCGCGGGAATATCTTCGCGCGAAACGGAGAGCGGTATCTACCGTTGTACGAGGCCAAGCTGTTTCATCAGTACGATCACCGCTTTGCCACCTACGAAGCCAACGGCCACGGGAGCGATGCGACGCGGGACGTGATGGATACCGAGAAGGCCGACGCCGCGACGGTCGTCTTGCCACGATATTGGGTTTCTGAAGAAAATGTTGCGAAAAGACTTGACAACGGCGACATGAGTTCGGCATACGCTGTCGACAGACAGACAGACAGACAGACAGACAGACAGACAGACAGACAGACAGACAGACAGACAGACAGACAGACAGACAGACAGACAGACAGACAGACAGACAGACAGACAGAAAGACAGAACACGATCCGTAGACTCGCG